>NZ_JBVAYM010000004.1:0-139454 GCF_055420025.1 Traorella sp. mt218 | reverse complement strand
TCTGCCCATCAAAATTGAAATTTCCTAATATATGAAAAAACCTCCATAAGCTTATCCACTTTTGGAGGTTCATAAAATATTTATCTTACGATACTGCCTTTAGGTAAATCGCATAAAGCCAAGGCAAGCTTTTCATTATCAGCAGTTTCACCTACTAAAATCATACCCTGACTCTCTACTCCTCGTAACTTGGCAGGCTTTAAATTTGTCACAACGATGACCTTTTTCCCCTTCATATCTTCAGGTGTAAAGTGATCTGCAATACCACTGACGATCTGACGGACATCACCATTGCCGCAATCAATCTGTGAAACTAAAAGACGATCTGCTTTCGGATGTTTCTCACAAGAAAGAACTTCTCCTACCTTTAATTCCAATTTTGAGAAATCATCAAACGTAATTTCTTCTTTTTTCTCTTCCTTTACAGGTTCTTCTTTCTTAGAAGCTGCATGGTCAGCAGCAATTCTTTCCAGCATTTCCTTTTCATCAATACGTGCAAACAGAATTTCCGGTTTTTCTGCAACCTTGATTCCACACTCTAAATTTCCAAAGGTTTCACAGCTTTCAAACGAACGCTGCTGCGTATTTAAAGCATTTAAGATCTTATCACCTGTTTCCGGAAGAAAAGCACTCAGCTGGATAGCAGCAATACGTATCGATTCAAGCAGGTTATATAAGACGGTAGACAGACGATCCATCTTGCCTTCTTTCGCTAAAGTCCAAGGTGTTGTTTCGTCGATATACTTGTTGCAGCGCTTCAATAAGGTGAAAATTTCACTAATCGCATCACCTACGCGCAGCTCATCCATCTTTTTTTCCACTTTCTTTGGCGTATCTAAGGCCAGTGCAATTAATTCCTTATCAACTTCTTCTTCACTCTGTCCTTTGTTTACTACACCATCGAAATATTTATTGGTCATTGAAATCGTCCGATTTACAAGATTACCTAAAACATTC
The DNA here is from genome assembly GCF_055420025.1 of Traorella sp. mt218. Lineage (NCBI taxonomy): Bacteria > Bacillati > Bacillota > Erysipelotrichia > Erysipelotrichales > Erysipelotrichaceae > Traorella > Traorella sp. mt218. Next base: position 138,497 of record NZ_JBVAYM010000004.1, on the reverse strand, counting down.
GCAAGATCAGAATTGATCCTTTCGATCATCAATTCCCATGTGATCGTACCATCCTGTGCAAACGGCATCTCACTTAAACAGAAATAGCGGACGGCATCAACACCAAAATAATGCACCAGCTCATCAGCATAAATGACATTTCCCTTAGATTTCGACATCTTACCGTCACCCACTAACAGCCAAGGATGTCCAAATACCTGTTTTGGTAACGGTTCACCCAAAGCCATCAGCATGATCGGCCAATAAATCGTATGGAAACGAAGGATATCCTTTCCGATGATATGTACATCTGCCGGCCAGTATTTTTTATATTTCTCACCATGATTGCCATCAGGATCATAACCAAGACTTGTGATATAGTTGCTTAAAGCATCGATCCATACATAAACCACATGCTTCTTATCAAAATCCACAGGAACACCCCATGTAAAGGTCGATCTTGATACACACAGATCCTGAAGGCCCGGCTTCAAAAAGTTATTGATCATTTCATTCTTTCTTGATTCCGGCTGGATAAATTCAGGATGAGATTCGATATGATCGATCAAACGCTGGGCATATTTCTGTAAATTAAAGAAATAAGCTTCTTCAGTTGCTTTCTTTACAGGACGTCCGCAGTCAGGACATTTCCCATCTACGAGCTGGCTTTCCGTCCAGAAAGATTCACAAGGGGTACAGTAAAGACCTTCATATTTACCCTTATAAATATCTCCCTGATCATAAAGCTTCTTAAATATTTTCTGTACTGTCTTTACATGATAATCATCTGTCGTACGAATAAAATAATCATAATCAATATTCATCAATTTATAATTCTCTTTGATGACCTCAGCTACGGCATCAACATATTCCTGCGGACTGACTCCTGCCTCCTTAGCCTTTTCTTCGATCTTCTGACCATGTTCATCCGTTCCTGTCTGAAAAAATACATCATATCCCTGTTTTCTGCGATAACGGGCAATCGCATCTGAAAGGATGATCTCATAAGTATTGCCAATATGAGGTTTCCCAGATGTATAAGCAATTGCAGTAGTTATATAGTATTTTCCTCTATCCATATATTTTCCTCCATAAAAATAAAAGATTCCGTCAAAGGACGAAATCTCGTGGTACCACCTTTATTCGTGCATTGCTGCACCTCTTTCACTTAACGCGTGTTACGGCTTTCCCTCTTCGAAAAAGCGGTTCAGAAGCCATCTTCATCTGTTCTTTCATATGCCCTTCCACCAGCCGGGCACTCTCTATGCTTCAAAAACAAACTACTCTTTTCGTCATAACCTTTCTCATATTATAGGTGAACTTTTTAGGTTTTTCAACCTTTTTCACTCACTTTTGTTTCACTCTTTGTCAAACAGCGATTGATCAATATCGCTAATAATTTTTCATATTTGCTTTCAGCCTTGGAATCACCCAGCTGGATCATCAAACCATTATCTCCATAATAGTCACTTCCACAGCTGACAAAGCATGCACAATCACGAGCAACCTTTAAATAACGTCGAATATCCTCTTCCTCATGATAAGCAGAGAATATTTCCATACCTTCCACACCCTGTGAAAGAATTTCTTTTAATAACTCAACATCATCTCCACAGCTTTTCTTCGGATAAGCCAATATCGAGATACCCTTCGTTGCCTTGATCGTTTCCAGCACGCTTTGAAGCGTCATCAAAGGTGCTTCCACATAACACTCCTTTTTAGGTGCAAAATAATCCGTATATAAATGCTGGAAAGCATTTTCCTCATCTTCACGATAAGGTTTTAAAAATTCCACATCTTCATACAACGGATTTTTAAGCACTTCATTGATGAGCATCTCCGGTGTAACGATACCGCTTGTCGTCTGATTGACCAGCCTTGAAAGATTCATATCGATGCCGCTCACCTCTTTGAACTTCTCGATCCTCTCTGCCGAAGCTTTGCGCTGTAATCTCAGATGCTCATTTCCCATCTCCACAAACAAAGGATCCTTATAATCAATGCCATATCCTAAGATCGTGAGCGGATAACCCTTATATTCACAATCCATCTCGATCCCCGGAATATATGAGATACCATAAGGCTTACTTAACACCTCAGCCTCAAAATTTGCTTTTACGCTGAATCTATCAGTAATGCTTAAGACCTGAATCCCCAAAGCACTTGCTTTCTGAAAGATTTCTTCCACTGTATCCATACCATAGATGCTGTATTTGGAATGAGCATGCAGATCATAATGATAAAAGCTTTTACCTCTTTCCAATACGGGCAACTCTTCTTTTTCTTCGTCCTCGGCTTTTTTTTTGAGATCCTCTGCTTTCTCAGCAACCGCCGCAATGCTGATCGGTTTGGTACGGCAGATAAAATCAACGATACCTCTTCCATATTTATCAAGAAGGATCACGATCAAATTCAACATGATATAAATCGGAATCCCGATTCCATGATAAATATAGAAACATCCTAAGAATGCAAGACCACCAAGCATCTCACGAAGCATTCGCTGTGCCGATGAAGCCTTTTTATTAGAAGTATTTAAAATACGAATATCATAAACTGTCTGTCCCAAGGTCTTTCCATATACATACGTAATAAAAGGATTGGTAATGACAAAAGATGCAAATATGATATAACGGATCGTATCATCCAAAAATGTCATGACCGTTGCCGGTAAAAAGCCGGCCAATATGATAAAAATGATGAGATCCCACACCAAAAGAGGGATAAGTGTGATAACTAAATCGGTCGTCACTGCCATAAATCTTGAGAAAATATTTTTTTGTTTCATCTTATCACTTCCTTTTATTATTATATACGATAGATTCCCATATTTCAAAACTATTCGTCCAAACAGCCCAGAATTTCAAGAATTCTATTCAAATCATCGACACCATGATAAGAAATGACGATTTGCTTCGTATCAATCTTTACTTTTGTCTGAAATTTCTCTTCCAACCGATGATTTAAGTTTTCAATGAAAGGATCTTCTTTTGGCGCCGTTTTCTTCTTTTTAGGTTCATTCATTTCCTTTACTAAAGCTTCAACCTTACGAACGCTCAGATGTTCCCTGATGGCCTGATTTGCCAAAAGAATCAGATCCTCTTGATTTTCAACTCCCAAAAGAGCACGGACATGTCCCATTGAAAGCTTACCATCCAGCACCATTTTCTGAACAGCTTCAGGCAGCTTTAAAAGACGCAGCATATTCGTCACATGCTCACGGCTCTTGCCTATTTTTTTTGCCAGCTGTTCCTGAGTCATATTTAATTTTTCAATGATTTTCTGATATCCCTGCGCCTCTTCGATAGCATTCAGATCTTCACGCTGCACATTCTCCAAAAGAGCAATTTCCATCATTGCTTCATCATCAAAATCAACGATGATGGCCGGTATCGTTTCCTTATTGGCCATTTTGCTCGCTCTCAGTCTTCGCTCACCGGCAACCAGTTCATAACCGGATACGGCCTTCTTGACAAGGATCGGTGTAAACACTCCATGGATTGCAATGGAATCAGCCAGCTCCTGTAATTTATGTTCATCAAACTGTTTTCTAGGCTGATATGGATTCGGCTTGATTTCATTTACATCGATTTCAGTGGTAGAAGTGCTGTTATGTTGGATATCTTCAAGAAGATCGGTAATATTCTCTCCAAAGATCGCATCCAGCCCCTGTGTGGCAGCCTCTAAACCATGTCCCAGTTTACTTTTCTTTGCCATTCTATACCTCCTTCTGATTCTGTTTTACAACTTCACTTGCAAGGCCTGCATAAGCCTTCGCACCATCACATCTTACATCATATTCAAAAATTGTTTTTCCATGAGAAGGACTCTCTGATAATTTTACGTTGCGTGGTATGTAATTGCGATACACCTTTTCCTTAAAATGCTTGCGCACGTTCTGTTGTACCTCCACACTTAAATTCGTACGTGCATCATACATCGTCAACAGCACTCCTTCGATCACTAAATTCGGATTGAACAGCTGCTGGACAAGACGAATCGTTAAAAGAAGCTGGGTTACTCCCTCTAATGCATAATATTCACACTGAATAGGAATCAGCACGGAATCTGCCGCCGTCAAAGCATTGGTATTTAATAAACCCAACGAAGGCGGACAATCAATGATGATAAAATCATATTGATCCTTGACCTCATCCAGCTTTGTCTTTAACAGCTTCTCTTTGCCTACTTCAAATTTCACCATCTGCAAATCAGCCCCCGCTAACTGAATATTGCTTGGAATCAGATCGATCGGTGGAAAATCGAGCTTTTTTACGACATCTTTGACCCGAAACTTTTCCATGATCAGGTTATACACGGATAGCTTATTCCCCTTAGCACTGCCGCCAACACCTTGTGTCGCATTACCTTGCGGATCAAAGTCAACCAATAACACCTTCTTGCCTAAATAACCTAAGCCTGCTGCCAGATTAATGCTTGTCGTTGTTTTGCCTACGCCGCCCTTCTGATTTGAAACTGCGATTATTTTTCCCATATGCTCACCCTATTCCTTTGGAAAATGGATCGTCATCGTATATCCATCTTCATCCTCATATTCACTTAAATCAGCTTTGATCCCTGCTCGCTGAATCATGGCATAAGCCTGCCGAACGGTGTTCAGCGCAATCTTGATTTCTCTGGTAAAGCCTTTTAATTTTACTTTTTCTTTCTTCTCCTGCTTGATCAGATTTTCCGTCTGTGAAACATTCAAGCCTTTTTTTACGATCTTATCCAGCATCTCCTGCTGCTTTTTTTCATCCATGCCAACTAACGAACGGGCATGACGTTCAGTAATGATCTTGCTGCTAACGGCATTCTGCACATTCTCAGAAAGATTCAAAAGGCGGATCTTATTGGCAATCGCACTCTGACTTTTCCCCAGCTTCAACGCCAATTCGCTCTGCGTACAGCCGCTGACCTTCATGATCTGAACAAAGGCCTTAGCTTCTTCGATCGCACTTAGATCCTCACGCTGAATATTTTCCACTAAGGCAAGTGCCGCCATCTGCGACTCCTGCACATCCATGACATTGGCCGGGATCTCCGTCATGCCGATCATCTGACAGGCACGATAACGACGCTCTCCGGCAATGATTTCATAATAACCATCTTTCTCTTTTAATGTTACCGGCTGTATCAATCCATTTTCCCGTATTGACTGCGCCAGATCCATCAGGCTTTCCTGATTAAACTCGATTCTTGGCTGATATGGATTGGCTACGATCTTTTCAATAGGTACCATTAATATTTCTTTCATACTACTCACCTCTTAACGGATTCTTCTTCATCTTAGAAAATGGACGGGGATATTTTTTAGGTGTTGGTCTTACCTTCACACATTCAATATTGATACGGCTCATTCCCTCCAATGAAGCTTCAAAAACATGTTTCACTTCACAGCCTAAAAGTGTCAAAGCCTTTTGACTCTCTTTCAGCTCTTCTCTGCCATTAGCCCCCTTCATCACGACAAAGCGGCCCCCTACTTTCACTAACGGAATACACAGCTCACATAATAAAGGCATATTGGCAACAGCCCTTGCTGTTACAAAATCAAACGATTCCCTTAATTCATGACATTCTTCCGCACGCGCATGAAGCAGCACTGCTTCGATTTTCAAAGCATTGCACAGCTCATTTAAAAAGGTTACTCGTTTTCCTAATGTTTCTATGATAGTCACATCCAATTTCGGATTCATGATTTTTAAAGGAATGCTCGGAAATCCCGCCCCGCTTCCAACATCACATAAGCTTCCGCTGAAATTTATATCAAAGCTGGGAATCAATGAATCATAGAAATGCTTCATATAGATGCCTTCTTCATCTGTAATGCTTGTCAGATTCATCTTCTGATTCCACTCAGCCAGCATCGATGCATAAATTTCAAACTGTTTCTTTTGAATATCATTCAATTTTATCTGATGTTCATTTAATTTTTCTTCAAAGCGGTCAACAATTTCCATATATTCCTCCAGTCACCCTATTATACCAAAATTCTAATCACATCAAAATAGAAAAGTGAGGATTTTATGAAATCAAAATATTCTTATATCCCCTTCTATATTTAAAAAAGTACAAAAAAACACATATTTCTTCAAATATACGTCAAAATCATCTGATTTTTACAAAAATTCTGCTTATTTTACTTTTATTTTACATAATGCTGATAACTATTTTAAATAAATCTGATAAAACATGAATGAAGGAATGATAAATTATGGATATATTTGACTTTTTAACAATGCTTGGAGGCTTATCCCTCTTTTTATTCGGTATGAATATCATGGGGCAGGCCTTAGAAAGAAGAGCGGGAAGCAATCTGCGTTCACTTCTCAGTAAGCTGACATCCAATCGAATCGTCGGCCTCCTGACAGGATTAGGAATCACCGCCGTCATCCAGAGTTCATCAGCAACAACCGTCATGGTCGTCGGCTTCGTGAATTCCGGATTAATGACCTTGAAGCAGGCAATCAATGTCATCATGGGTGCCAATATCGGTACGACCGTAACTGCATGGCTATTGAGCCTTACAGGCATTACCAGCAGCAATTTCTTTGTACAGATGCTGAAGCCTTCTTCATTTACACCGATTCTGGCTGTCATCGGAGTGATTCTTTATATGTTCTGCAAGAACACGAAGAAAAACGATACCGGCCTGATCTTTCTTGGATTTGCGACATTGATGTTCGGTATGGAAACGATGTCCAATGCTGTCAGCGGTCTTGCAGATGTGGAAGCTTTCAGAAATCTCTTCATTACTTTTGAAAATCCGATTCTGGGAATGCTGGCAGGTGCCATCCTGACGGGAATCATACAATCAAGCTCTGCTTCGGTAGGAATCCTGCAGGCATTGGCTGTTACGGGACAGGTTTCTTATGGTGCCGCTATCCCTATCATCATGGGACAGAATATCGGTACCTGTGTGACGGCCCTGCTGTCTTCGATCGGCACAAATAAAAATGCAAAGCGGGCGGCCATGGTCCATCTTTCATTTAATGTTATCGGAACGATCGTATGGCTCAGCGTATTCTGTATCGTGAAGGCTTGGTTTGATCCTGTATTATTAAATCAGCCGGCATCGCTGGTGGGTATTGCTGTGGCACACTCTTCTTTTAATATTTTGTGTACGATACTCATGCTTCCGCTTTCTGATTTCTTAGAAAAGCTGGTCATTTTCTTAGTACCGGATAACAAGGATGCCGAAGACGACAAGCTTCTTAAGATCATCAGTGATTTTGAGCGGATTTCCAATTTAGCGGTGAATCTTCTGGAATCAGCCGAAGAATTAAAGATCAAGGATCTCCATCTCAGCAAAACGGCCGAAAAAGAAATGAACCTTTTCATTGAGGCCATCAATGAAATCCTGAAGCTTTCCCAAACCGCCTTCCTTAACAATGATCTTGAAGCCGCTGAAAGGGTCGAACCACTGATGCAGGCCATCGACACACTTAAAGAAGAATTGCGAACACGTCATATCCAACGCTTGCAACGAGGAGAATGCAGCATTGAAGCCGGATTTGTCTGGACAGACATTCTGACAAACCTGGAACGAATATCCAGACACTGTTCAAGCATTGCCCGCAATGTGATCGATATTTCACTTGAAGATATCAATCTCCATGAATATCTTCGCAATATGCGAAGCACCAATGAAAGCTTCAAAGAAAATTATCTTTCATATCTTAATAAATATTCTCCAAAAAATATAGAAGCTCAAACAGCATAAAGATATGCCAGCAACGGCATATCTTTTTATATATCTTCAATATAATGAACTTCAGATTCATTCCAACATTTCATATAAACTCTTTCTTTGCCATCAAGATTCAATTGATACATACGGAAAATCACTTGTATATTTTTGGGCTGCCATAACTCACATAAGAATAACAATACTTCATACCCAAATGTTTCATAACCCTTCCACTGGCCTCATTTTTTACATCATGCGTAGCTGTGATATAAGAAAACGAATCTTTTTTAACTGTTCGATCAATCCTCTTAATACACAAGTCCCTGATGCCAGTATTTCTTACTCAGAACATAGCCAAGATCATGACTTTTTTCCATACTGAGTTGAATATATGTACATAAAAAAATGCATCTTCCGATGCATTTTAATTAAGCTTTATCATTTGAACCGAATTCTACGATCTTAGCCTTTACTAATTCTTTGATAGCTTCTGTTCCCGGAGCTAACAGCTTACGAGGGTCGAATCCTTTACCAACCTGATCCTTACCTTCTTCGATGTATTTACGAGTAGCTTCTGCGAAAGCGATCTGGCACTCTGTATTCACATTGATCTTGCTGACACCTAATGAAATTGCCTTAGCGATCTGATCAGCAGGAATACCTGAACCGCCATGCAATACAAGTGGCTTACCATTTGTCTTAGCCTGAATCTGTGCCAATACATCAAAATTCAATCCGGCCCAGTTTGCAGGATACTTACCATGGATGTTTCCGATACCGGCAGCTAAGAAATCAACACCTAATGCAGCAATCTTAGCACATTCTTCCGGATCAGCAACCTCACCTGTACCGATAACGCCATCTTCTTCACCACCGATAGCACCTACTTCACACTCAACAGAAATTCCTTTTGAGTGAGCTAATTCAATGATTTCTTTTGACTTTGCAACGTTTTCTTCAAAATCATATTTTGAACCATCAAACATAACTGAAGAGAAACCAGCTTCGATACAAGCCTTTGCACCGTCAAATGAACCGTGATCCAAGTGTAAAGCAACCGGAACCGTAATTCCTAAATAATCGATCAATTCTTTGACCATAGCTGCTACTGTCTTGTAACCACCCATGTATTTTCCAGCACCTTCACTTACACCTAAGATCACAGGTGAATTCGTTTCCTGTGCTGCCTGTAAGATTGCTTTTGTCCATTCAAGGTTATTAATATTGAATGCTCCTACAGCGTAATGACCAGCATGGGCCTTTTCCAACATTTCTGTTGCGCTAACTAATGCCATAATTTCTTCCTCCTCTATTTTCTGCACTTTTATTATACTCAATTTCCATGCAAAGTTAAAGCAAGAAAATTTAAAAAATTAAGAAAAATATATTTGTTCATAAGAAAAGCAGAGAATATTCCTCTGCTCATATCAAAACACTAATATTTTTCTTCGTCTTTTTCGTTTTCTTCTTCCTCGTCATCTAAATCAAATTCATCATCTTCATCGCCATCATCATCCATAAATTCCGCAGTATCGATCACCGTTTCACTAAAAGTATGGCGACTTCTTAAATCCCATTTGTTTTCACCCATGTTCACAAAGCGGCTGTCTAAACACAAGTCAGAATAGAACTGCGCAATCATGTCTTCCTGTTGGGAAGGACTTAAAGCTTCGATTTGTGAAATTTCTTCCCAAAGCTTTAGAAAAGGTGTGGGTTTCTTTTTCTTTGTCAGCAGGTTATACGCAATATCAAGCTTTGATGCTTTCATGTAAATCCTCCTCCCTTCCATTAACTTTCCTATATATACAACGCTTTACATGTGTTGTCAAGAGTTTCTTTTCGTAATAAGAATATGTGCCAAATCCCAAACTATACCACTTTTCTGATTTTAATGCTTAATCGGTAAGATTCGACCACATGACTCTCATGCATAACATCATAAATAAGCGTGATCATTTCTTCTTTTTGATCATAATGACGTGTATAAAGCCCAATCTCTAATATACCATATTGGCTTTCGATCAGCCCTTTTGTCTTCTGTTTTAAAATAAAATCCAACGTGGATCGATTCTCACAATTACGATATATCGTACACCCTTTATCATCTCCTTTGATTTCCACCGTACCCATATAAGGCTTTTTTTCCTCAAAAGAGAAATGAAAATCATGTACATTTTTCTCTGCTTCTAAGATTTGATCACATAAAAGAACCTCTTCTTTCGTCGTCAGATTTTTTTGTTTTACGGATACCTTATATTTCATGAGTATCATTATAGCGATTCTTTTTCTGATTACAACATTTTTGATTAAGAATTTCTTTTTTTTCGCATAATAAAGATGAGGTGTTTTATGAAAAAAGCATTGAAATGGTTTTTTGGCGGATGCAGTTTTCTTTTTTTTATCTTCCTATTGTTTTTCGGCTGTGCTAAGCTCATACCGTTAGACCTGACATCAAAAAAAGAGAAAATAACGCTTTATGATATCAATCAGGAAGTATTTTATGAATCTAACTTCAATGAACAGCTTACTTGGCGTCAATTAGATGAATTTCCTGATGAACTTCTTGAATTTATCATCCAGATTGAAGATAAGCGTTTTTATGATCATTTGGGATTTGATCCGATTCGTATCGCAAAAGCAATGATCACGAATCTTAAGGCAAATAAAATCGTGGAAGGCGGCAGCTCGCTTTCCCAGCAAATGGCCAAGAATCTTTTTTTAACGAATCAACAGACATATTCACGAAAGCTCCAGGAACTTTTTTATGCCGCCCAGATGGAAATGCAGTACAGCAAAGAAGAAATACTGGAAAGTTATCTTAATACATTATACTTTGGACATGGGATCTATGGATTTCATGAAGCCAGTGAGTTTTACTTTAATCAGCCTTTACAGGATTGTTCGCAGGCAGAGATGGTCATGCTGATCGGAATCATCAATGGTCCTTCTTTATATTCACCGTTTATCGATCTTGAAGCTTCCATGGAGCGGACACATCTTTTATTAACCTATCTCAAAGATGAAGGAATCCTAAGTCAAATTGAGTATGAGCATGCTGTAAAAGAAAAGATCGCACTGGCAGAAGAAAAATACGAGGATGAAGATGCCTCCTACTATATTCAGGCTGTCTTAGATGAAATGAATGCATTAAAGATCGATACTTCATCCGGTATTGCAATATATACATCCTATGATCCTAAGGCCCAGCATGCCCTCAGCACCTCGATACGCTCACATGCCAGTAGTGATGTCTGTGAAAGCAGCGGCATCATCCTGGATCCGTCAACAGGCTCGATCGCAGCGATCAGCGGAGGCAAAAACTATACGACAAGCGAATATATACGGCCGCTGTATTCTAAACGCCAGGTAGGCTCTACCATCAAACCTCTGTTGTATTACAATGCACTTAGGGCAGGCTTTACGCCATCCACTCTTTTTATGTCGTCACCTACGACCTTTCAAATTGATGAAAATACGACCTATGCACCTATTAACTATGATAATCGTTATCCTAACCGCGAGATTTCAATGATCAATGCGATTGCCGTTTCTGATAATATCTATGCCATGAAAACACACTTATTTTTAGGTATGGATGTCTTAAGCGATTCTCTCAAAGCTTTTCATGTCGAATCCGATCCTCTTCCCTCATTAGCTCTGGGAACCGTTGAAATGTCCCTCATGGAGCTTACTTCTATCTATAATACATTTGCATCCATGGGCTACTATACCAAACCGACGTTTATCAAAGCAATCTATCAGGATCAAAAGGTGCTTTATGAAAATGAATATAAAAAAACGATCAGCCTGGACAGCGATACCGTCCTTGTCTTGAATCAGCTGCTGACAAGCACCTATGATATCAAAAATAAAACCGTAACGATGCCTACTCTTGTCAATACAGCCCCAAAAGTCAAAGTGGCCGCTAAATCCGGTACCAGTGATTTTGACAGTTTGATCGTTGGTTACAATCCGGATTATACGATTGGGATATGGAGCGGTTTTGACGATGCGCGCATATTAAAAGAGGAATATTTTCAAATATCTAAGAAAATATTCCAAAGTACGTTCAATCAGCTTTATGAAGATGAAACAGTATCCAGCTGGTATCAGAAAAGTAAAAACATTGAAGCACGCATCGTAAATCCCATTACCGGCAAGGAATCACTGTTAGGAAGTGAATACTGGTATCTGAAATAGCTTTATTGGCATTCAAAAACAATTCTACCTTGTCCTTTATCCACTTGAAGCTTCATGATTGCACCATTGATCATGATCATCCTTGGACTTGTATGTCCGATATCACAGTTATATACATAAGGAATGTCCTCCAAAGCTTCTTTTAAGGCATCCTGATACGTCATTCCCGTATGGTTGCTTTCAAAACAGGTTCTGCCAAACAAAACTGCTTTTGTATAGTTAAAATAATTGGCGTATTTCATCTGTAATAATGTCAGATAGACATCTTCAGCACTCATTCCATAATTATCAAAATACCAGATGAACCCATCTTCTTTATATTTTTCTATGAAAGAGGCTGTCGCATCATATCGGGTTCCCATAAGGTCTTTGATCACCTCTAAACAGCCACCGATACACCTTCCGCTCACATCGATCTTCTGATCATGGAGCCAGATAACCTTTTGGTCAAAGATCAGTTTTTCTTCCTGATAATTCTTTTGTGACTGAAAATAATCAAATGATGTTTGGACGACCAGATTTCCTTCCATGATCTTTAAGCTTTTCTCTACATAATCATGTTCAATATAAAATGAGCCGGCATTCATACCATACAGACTGGCAATGTCATATCTTGTCGTCAGGATATAGAGAAGTGAAGTAGGATCGGAATATCCCATATACCATTTTGGATGCCGGCATATCAGATCCCAATCAATATAAGGCAATATTTCAAACATAAAATCACCGCCGCTGGCACACAGGATCATCCTTGCTTCATCATCTAAGCATAATGCTTCCAACTCTTTTGCACGAACAAATGCCGTATTGGAACGATATCCGCTGTTACGGACACTGGCTGTTTCTTTGATCTGATACTTTTTCATAAGACGCTGAATCGAACATTCATATTCATCCAGCTTCATGCCTACGCCTTTGCTGGGCGCACAGATACCAATCGTTTCATTTGGTTTTATAAATTTAGGATAATACACAGTTTTTCTCCTTTTATTCTATTTTATAGGAAAGAATGCTTTTTTATCTTCCTTTAGCTTTCCATGGACAATGGCAGATACGATATCACTGACAACGGACAATTCTTCAATGGATCCATTCTCTTTTAAAATCCAGATATTATGTCCTTCACCGCTTTTATAAGGCTGGTATGGCCGCTGTCTGGCTTCATCATGAATCACATAATATTTTGGATCATAACCAAGCTGGCGTACCTTTTCTTTAATTTTTGCCAAATCATCTTCATCATAGATCGTTTTATATTCAAATAGATCTCGATTTAAAAGACGACGGGCCAGATCCGCAACAATCGCATCATCCGATTCACTCAGCAGTGTAAAGCCATATAAAGCGGCTGATTCATCCATCTTAAAATGATCTTCGACCGTATCCTGCTGCTTCAAGAACGGCTGGAACATCCGAATGTGATCCAGCTTGGAAGGATCGCTCGCATAAAGATCCTTCAATCGTTTAAAGACGCTGTGTAAGATCCCTTCATAGCTGCGTGTTACCGGATGGAAATACACCTGCCAGTACATATGATAACGTGCCATGATATAGTCTTCGACCGTATGAATCCCGCTTTCCTTCATCACGATCTTACGATCCTTGACCCGCATCGTACGCAAGATCCTTTCCAGATCGAAATTACCATAGCTGGTTCCTGTAAAATACGCATCCCTTAATAAATAGTCCATACGATCAGCATCCAATTGTCCGGAAACGATCTGATTTAAGAGATCATTAGGATGAGAGTAATCAATGATCGATGCTACTTTATCCGGAAAATCATCGGCAATGCCGCTTAAAATATGATGAATCTCAGTATCCTCTAAAATAATCCTTCGTGTATAGGTTTCATGAGTCGTAGGTGTAATGGCTTCAAAGGCATGAGAAAAAGGACCATGACCCACATCATGAAGCAAGGCAGCGCACATGACCGTTACCTTATCCTCTTCGCTCAGATCTTTCAATCCACTGACCTCATTCACCATTCTTCTTGTGATCTCATACACTCCCAGGGAATGAGCAAAACGTGAATGCTCTGCGGTATGATAGACCATATAGGTACCACCCAATTGATGGATCCTTCTAAGGCGTTGAAATTCTTTGGCATTGATGCAATCCCATATGACTTGATATTCAACATGAATATATCCATGCACAGGATCGCGCATGACCTTCACTTCGTTTGTTTTCGCAAACATGATCTCACCTCGCTTGAATATCTGCAATTGCTGCCTCTACGCTATCGACGACATGATCCGCCTCTTTTTGAATGGCTTCAGTGGCACTTTGAACGGTATAGCTTTGAAATTGACGAAGCATTCCTACATCATTATAAGAATCTCCTATGACAAAAACCTCATCGGCTTCTGTATGCATGGCAATTATTTCTACCGCATGCTCTTTGCTGGCATGCTCACCGACGATGTCGATAAAGCTCTTGTTGACATAAACACTGCATCCAAGCTTCATTTCCTTTAGCTTTTCAGATAAAAGAAGCGCTTTTTCCTCACTTCCGCAACTGATCGAACACATATAGATATCGTCATCAATTTCATGATAGTCTTTGACATGACAACGATATAAAGATCGATGATGCAGTTTAAAGAGCCAGTCATGGATATTAAAATGAAAGCTCTTATGAAAGACCTTCGTAAGAGAAAGGATGCTTATTTGCGAAACACCTTCCTTCATTAAGACATCATAAAGACGATCTAAATCAATTTTTAAAGGATCGTCATATAAGACCTTACCTTTAGAATCCAGAATTCGTCCGCCATTATAAACAGCCAAGTAATCCGGACGGAAATCTGTATCTTCAAAATGACTGAGAATAGATGCAGCATCTCTGCCGGTTACGATTGCGAAAACATTCTTTTTTTGAAATACACTGGCAGCAGATATATTTTCCATGAACATTTTTTTATTTCTGAAAAAAAATGTTCCATCAAAATCTGAGGCTAAAAGCTTCATGACTTCACTCCTTTATTTTTCTACTAAAACGCTGGCAATTGCCAATACGCCTTCTTCATGTCCAACAAACCCCATTTTTTCACCACGGGTCGCTTTTACACTAACACAATCAACATCACATTCACAGACAGAAGCAATATTTGCTCGCATCTTTTGAATATGTGGTGCCATTTTCGGCTTTTCAATATTGATCGTTGAATCAACATTAACAAGATGATAGCCTTTCTCTTTCATCATCTCTACACAGCCTTTTAAGATCAGCATCGAATCCATGCCTTCTGTACTTGATGCTGTATCAGGAAAATGTTTTCCAAGATCACCTAATGCCAAGGCTCCTAAAATTGCTTCAGCAATCGCGTGCAGGAGGGCATCGGCATCACTGTGTCCATAACATCCCTTCACATGTTCAATCTCTACTCCACCCAATATCAGCTTACGTCCTTCTACGAGCTGATGGATATCCATCGCATTTCCTATTCGTATCATAATTTCTCCTCTTGAATGGCTTTATTATAACACTTTTTCTACAAAAATACTTTTCTTATATGAATTTACATATTTATTATAAACTGGATCTAAGGGTTATTTCTTTAAGATGACAACTCTAATTGACAAATTGTAAACTTCCTTTTCTTGCAAATAAAACTTACAAATTCTATACTACAAGTAGATGAAGGGAGTGCTATTATGTCATTAGGAAAAAACATTTACAATTTAAGAAAAGAAAAAGGATATTCGCAAGAGGAGCTTGCTCATAAATGCAATGTTTCCCGACAGGCGATCAGCAAATGGGAAGCCGATGAGGTCATGCCGGACACCAATAATCTTTTAATGCTCAGCAAGATCTTTCATATTACGATTGATGAGTTACTAGAAAATGAAGTTCATACGGCAAAGCCTGATACATTTGATAAAAGTGTTCGTCTTGTCAGAAAACACTGGGCAAAAATTGGTTACTATCTCATATACTCCGGTATCGTTGCTCTCGTTTTCTATTTTTTATCAAGAGCAATGACGTCATCATTCTTAAGATCTGGATCGATGTATGGTGACTTTTTCAATGATTTTACGAATCCCGTCGCAGATCCTTTTACATTCATGTCCAACTTTGTACTTATTTTTGGTATCATCATATTAGCTGCAGGAATCGGTCTTGTTATCTACGATTATCGAAAAAATAAAAAGAAATAATAGGGATGTAATAAAAAGGGCATAAGTAAATTACCACCAGCAAAGCTGGTGGCTTTTCGTTGCCCTATAAGGGCCTCTTGCTTTGCGGCGTCTTAAGACGCATGAAAGGATCTGACAGTCGCAATCCCTATTTTACTTTTTTAAATGGTTCATCGAATTCTTTGAAGCTTATTTGATCATACATCATATCTTCTTTTTCTTGATTTCTTATATATTCCTCTACTGCTTTTTGATTCAATCCTACTGTAGATACATAATATCCTCTGGCCCAAAAATGTCTGTTTCCATGCTTATATTTCAAATTTGCATGTCTTTCCTCAATTTGCCATATATTTCTTTCCTTCTGTATTTTGGTATAAATATAATATGATATTTACAAATCCATTTTGTGTGTGATAAACTACTTTCGTCCATGGACATCCTCCTTTGCTTAATGTCGTGGCTGTCAGACCCACTCCATTATAGCAAAGGAGCTTTTTGTTTTCTTTATCGCTATCGCTTCTTTGGCTCCACTTGCATAGCAAGTGGTTTTATAGAGAATAAATAACCACCGTCAAAACCGGTGGTTTTTAGCCGTGCTTACACAGCGTATGTCACTCCGCCTTTTGCTTCCTGTTTCCCACTGCCCGTAAACGGGTCTTTGATCTTGGACACTGTGATATAATAACTGCGTACATTTACTTATTGTTTGTATGCAGAAAGTTGTTGTACGTGTTTGAATAAGAAAGGAAATATAAAAAAGGAAAATTTCTGATGGCCTTCAGCATATAAAAAACAGTATAACTCATTTTTCTGAGTTACACTGTATCTTAAAAAAACTTTTCTTAACGAGTCAAAACTGACACTTTTTTACTCAACATCTATCTCCTCAGCATCTGAATCAATGACCATATTCTCTACTTTCGATTTAAAATCTTTTACCTTCTTGCTTAGAATAAAGATCGTAACCAAATCACTGATGCCATTTATGATCAGCGAAATACCGACAAACACGATCACTGATAAATACGCCGCAAAAGGATAAAAGACCATCAAAAAACCCAAAACAACACTGATCACAGCTACAATCATCACGATCCACCATCGATCATAACCCAATCTTTTCAAATCCCATGCATTTTGTATTTTCACTACACTGTCGACCATGACAACAATACCTAATACTACAGGCAGCGTTCCGATCAATATTTCGGGAACCACGATCACATAAATACCGATTGCCGCTCCTAAAATACCCTGTACAAGATCATAGCGATAGTTGACAAAAGGTGATTTTGTCCTTTGATACAAGATCAGATGGAAAATACCATAGATGATTGCAAGCCCGCCAATCAGATAACAGATCACATAGCCGCTCACTTCCGGAAATACGACAAGAATCAATCCTAATATCAGATAAAAGACAGCCAGCAGAACCATGTTCCTTTTTAATTCCTTGATCATATCTAACATTTTGTATCACCTCTATGACTATTATATCCGTCTTTGATCATACTTTCCAATTTCTTCTTACATATTTACTATTTTGGTGAAATCTAAACCCACCAAATCAATAAAATGAATATCTCAAAGAATGGTCATATGATGATAACAGCATAAGCTTTTAAAGAGAGTTTTTTATAATTTACCTCTTCTAAAATAATTGATATAATGATGAATCGAAGAGGTGATTCCATGGATAAGATGAATCTTTTGATCATTGAGGATAATAATGATATCAATGACATGATCGTCCAATATTTACATAGCCATGATTTTAAATGTCAACAGGCTTATTCAGGTACCGAAGGTCTTCTATATTTTAAAACCCATGAATATGATCTTATCATATTAGATCTTATGCTGCCGGGAATGGATGGTGAAACGGTATTATCAAAAATCAGAGAAACATCGGAGATTCCTATCATTGTCCTGACCGCTAAAGACAGTTTAAATAGCAAAGTTGAAATATTAGGTGCAGGAGCCGATGATTATCTGTGTAAACCTTTTGAATTAGAAGAATTATTGGCACGAATCCATGTTCAATTAAGAAAGAGAAATAAAACTTCTTCCAATTCCTCAATATTTAAAAAGCTTGTCTTAAACAGTGAAAAATTTGATGCTTCTATTGATGAAACACCTTTAATGCTTACAAAGCATGAATATTATATCTTAGAGCTTTTGATCAAGAATCCTAAAAGAGTTTTCACGAAACAGGAAATTTATGAATATGCATGGAATGATTCCTATTACGGCGATGATAAAACGATCAATGTACATATCAGCAATATTCGCAAGAAAATAGGTAAGATCACAGATGAAGAATATATCAAGACCGTTTGGGGCATCGGTTTTAAAATGGCTGAGTAATTTCAGCTTTTTCTTTATACTTTATACTTTCTTTATAATTGCTTTGTACTTTTTAAAACTTTCTTCGTTATAATAAAACCACATGTAAGGAGGAGGCTCATAATGAGTGAAAATATTGTTGAAATTATTGATCTATGTAAAACATATAAGGATACCAAAGCCGTAGATCATATTCATATGACAATTCAAAAAGGTGATATCTATGGTTTTATCGGCAGAAACGGTGCCGGTAAGTCCACGACCCTAAAAATGATTGCCGGTATGATTTTTCCTACATCGGGTGAGATTCGTTTATTTGGTGAAGCAAGAAATCAATTTACTGCCCGAAGAATCGGCTCGCTGATTGAAAATCCCGGCCTCTACCCAAATCTTTCTGCCTTTGACAATATGAACTTAAAAGCAATCGCAATGGGACTTAAGGATAAAGAAAAAATCAATGAATATTTACATTTGGTACAACTTGACCCTCAGGATAAAAAAATCGTAAAGAAGTTTTCACTGGGGATGAAGCAACGCTTAGGTATTGCATTAGCTTTACTTGGAAATCCTGACTTGTTAATTCTTGATGAACCTATCAATGGTCTTGATCCGGAAGGAATCCGGGAAATCAGAGAAGTAATTCAATATCTCAATGAAACTAAAAAAATTACGATTCTTATCAGCAGTCATATCCTGCTGGAATTAAGCAAGATCGCAACACGCTATGGAATCATCCGCAACGGACAAATGATAGAAGAAATCAGCGCTAAGGAATTAGATGAGAAATGCCGCAACTATCTTTCAGTAAAAGTAAGCAGTGCTGACAGAGCACTATCTTTATTAGAAGAAAATTTAGATATTCACGATTATACCATTCATGAAAATAATGAAATCCGACTCTATGACGATATTGAAAGTGCAGCTGTCACATCTCTTTTAAGTCAGCATGATATACAAATCTATCAGATTTATTATCAAAAACAGGATCTTGAATCTTATTTCTTAGAAAAGACCGGAGGAAACAATCATGATTAATATCATACGATCAGAATTATCAAGACTTTTTAAAAGCAAAGGATTCTACATATCTTTAATCATCTATATCGCCATATATGTGTTATGTATCTTCATGCAAATAAATGCACAGGAATCTTTGGGCTTTCAAAGCGGCTCTATTAATGAACCCGGCCTTTATATATCAGTTGATACGGTGATAACTTCGATGAATGCATTTGCGACGACCTTTGGTTATATCTTTGGTGTTTTAGTATTAGGAATCTATTTATCCTCTTTTGTTACTTTTGAATATTCCAGTGGTTTTATTAAGAATATTGCGGTATTGTCTAATGGCAGAAAAGCTGTCATCTTATCAAAGATAGCTGTTGCTTTTACGATGAGTGTATTCATCCTGATGATTTCTTATGGACTAAGTTTCATTTTAGGAAGCAGTTTGATCGATTCATTTGAAATTGAATCTTTATCTGTTATTCTCTATTCCATGAGCTTTCTTTTATTAGTATCACTTGCGGTATTTTCTTTAATTATATTTATCTGTACTTTATTTAAAAATAAGACAGCCGGCATCGTTTTAGTCTTTCTGATTGCTTCTGGCATGCTGATGCCTTTTATCAGCAGTATTTTAGATATGATCCACCTCACCTCTTTATCTGAATATACGCTTTCTTACCTTTTTATGAATACTGTACCAACAGGTGGTGATTTATGGGTAAAAGCAATTTTTATTTCAATCTTTTATATAATTGTATATAATATTCTCAGCATAGGAATCACCCAAAAAAGAGATTTATAAAAGAAGGGAGTGTTAAGCAATGATTTTATTATGTATCATCCTAAGTATCATCACGATCATTTGCTTAACTCTTCTTTTGAGTATGTTACATGATATCAAAAAAATAAATGAACAGATCGATTATAAAAACCGGCATGAAAGTCATTTTGAGATCTTCACTCAAAGCAATCAAAATCAGATAAAAAAGCTTCAGAATCATCTTAATGCATTATATGAAGAAATCCAGGCAATTCAGGAACAGGCATCTAAAAAAGAAAAAGAAATGCAGACGCTGATGTCCGGTATCTCACACGATATTCGAACACCATTGACTAGCATGCAGGGATATTTAAAACTCATTGATGAAACGAAAGATGAGAAGGAAAAGAAAAAATATCTTAAAACAATCGAATACCGTTTAGATACGTTAAAAGCAATACTGGAAGATTTATTTCTTCATTCAAAGATAAGTGATTGCGATTATAAGCTTCAAAAGGAAAATATCGAAATCTATCCTTTGATATGTAAAGTCATGGCTTCTTTTTATTATGATTTTGAAGAAAAAGGAATAGAGCCTGTCATACATTTTTCAAATGAGCATCTTCAAATCCTTGCCAATCAGGATATGATCATTCGTATGATTCAAAATTTGATCAATAATGTTTTGAAGCATGGAAAGGATAGTTTTGAAATCCGTGAAGAGAATGGAGTGATTTATTTTATGAATACGATCGCCCAATCAGATCAGATTGATGTAGAAAGCTTATTTGACCGCTTTTATAAAAATGATCATGCTCGTCATAGTGATTCTACCGGTTTAGGTTTATCTATCGTAAAAGAAATCGTTCAGAAACATAATTGGAAGATAGATGCCATCATTGAACATGATTTATTAAAAATTCGAATCGATATGAAGTAATTTATATAATGTATATAAGAAAAAAGCTGAAAATAAAACTTATTGTTCTATCTTCAGCTTTTCGTTTTCTTCATCATATTTACTTAATATCACTTTATCTTCTTTCAGAGATGCCTGTACATCAATAATACGTTGATTCAATGATCCTTTGAATTTGAGCTGATAGTGTTTTTGATCATTGATAAAACGTCCATCGACCAATACATCTACATATTGAAGCAATTCAAAACAATCTTTCTTTTCAAGCAGTTCTTCATAAAGATAACCACTGTAAGCCCATATATTTAAGTTCTTTTTCTTTGCCGCCTTAGCAATTTCTATAAGAGGCAGGGGCTGTTCGAAAGGTTCTCCTCCTGAAAAGGTAATTCCCTGTTGCAGCTTGATGTCATCCAACAGCGCAATGATCGTTTCCACATCCTCTTCAAAGCCGCCGTTGTAATCATGGGTCTGCGGGTTATGACAAAACGGGCAGTGATGCGGACAGCCCTGTGTCCAAACAACGATCCTTAATCCCGGTCCATCGACGATACTGTCAATATTGCACTTGCCTGCTAATCTTATTTTCATCTCAGACATGTTTTACACGATCATGCTCTTCAGCTCTTTTCGCATCATTAAAACGATCGACCGTTCCTACCAGATATCCTGTGATACGGCGGATCTTATCGAATTTTACTTCACCTTTTGTTTCATCACGACCGCATTTCGGACAGCGATGTCCTTCGATAACACCCGAATAACCACAAACCGGATCACGGTCTACCGGATGATTGATGCTTCCATAGCCCACACCGCTTTCCTTCATACAGCGCACAACCGCTTCAAAGGCTTCAAGATTGTTGCATGGATCCCCATCCATTTCCACATAAGAAATATGTCCGCCATTGGTCAGCTCATGATAAGGAGCTTCGATTTTAATCTTATCAAACGCACTGATATGATAGTAAACCGGCACATGGAAACTATTTGTATAATATTCACGGTCCGTTACACCTTCAATGATACCGAAACGCTTTTTATCCATACGTGTAAAGCGACCGGCCAATCCTTCTGCCGGAGTAGCAATCAATGAAAAATTCAAATGATCTATATTCATTTGCTGATCCATGCGCTCACGCATATGGGAAATGATCTTCAAGCCTAACTTCTGTGCCTCTTCGCTCTCTCCGTGATGAACACCGATACATGCTTTCAAGCATTCCGCAAGACCGATAAAACCTAACGTCAGGGTTCCTTGTTTCACGACATCTTCCAACGTATCATTCCAGCCCAGCTTATCTGAACCCCGCCATATTCCCTGTCCCATAAGGAAAGGAAAATTCTTAACTTTTTTATTGGACTGGATCACAAATCTTTCTTTTAACTGGGCAATCACCGCATCGATCTTAGAATCCAGCTCCGCAAAGAAACCAACCTCATCAAACTTACCTAATGTCACAACTCCATGCTTGATACCGATACGTGGAAGGTTGATCGATGTAAATGAACAGTTTCCTCTGCCTGTAACCGTTGACTCACCATTGATATTACCCACTACTCGTGTACGGCAGCCCATATAAGTCGCTTCTGAATCAACATTGCCCGGTATATAATACTGTTTATTGAAAGGGGCATCCAAAAATGAGAAATTCGGGAAAAGCCGCTTGGCTGAGCAGCGCATGCTTAGCTTGAAAAGATCATAGTTAGGATCTTCTTCATTGTAGCTGACCCCTTCTTTTACTTTAAAAATAAGGATCGGGAAGATAGGCGTTTCCCCATTTCCAAGCCCTGCTTCCTGTGCTAATATCAGATTCTTCGATACCATCCTTCCTTCTTCTGAAATATCCGTACCGAAGTTAATGCTTGAGAACGGCACCTGTGCACCTGCACGAGAATGCATCGTATTTAGATTATGGATAAAACCTTCCATGGACTGATATGTCTTTTTATCTGTTTCCTGGTAAGTTTCATCATAAGCAAATTTTTCTATCTTTTCAATATCACTTTCAGAAAGCTCATATTTATCTCTTAATAATTCTCTTTGTTCATCCAGATATTCCTCAGGCATATTGATTTTTGGATAAACACCTTTATTGTGTTCAATTGCTTTTAGATCATCTGAAACATTCACATCCAGGCCTTTAAACAATTCAACGGCCTTTTTCACATTTTGATAATATGTTTTCTTAAATGTCTTTTCAACGCCCGGCGCTAAATAATAATCAAAAGCAGGTACGCTCTGTCCGCCATGCTGGTCATTTTGATTGCTTTGAATAGCGATCGCTGCCAACGCTCCATAAGACATGATATCCTGTGGCTCTCTTAAAAATCCATGTCCCGTAGAAAAACCGCCTTTAAATAACTTTGAAAGATCAATCTGACAGCAAGTCAACGTTCCCATGTTCATAAAATCCATATCATGTACATGAATATCTCCATTTTCATGAAGCAGAGCATGCTCCGGATTCATCACCTGGCTCATACAGAATTCTTTTGAAACAGCACTTCCATACTGAAGCATGGTACCCATTGCCGTATTCCCATCAATATTGGCATTATCACGCTTCAGATCACTTTCATTTGAATCAGAAAAAGTTATTTCCTTGATCGATCTCATCAGACGACTCTTCATATTGCGGATATTCGTTCTTTCAGCGCGATATAGGATATACTTTTCACTTGTCTTCGCATGACCGGTTTCGATCAATACTTTTACGACTGCATCCTGCACCTGTTCCACAGAAGGAATAGAATCCCTATATTCTCTATTTAAAAGAGATACGACACGATCGGTCAGATACTCTGCGGTACTGTAATCTGCCTCTGTGCCCTCTTCTTTTGCCACCTGTGTAGCCGCTAAAAAAATGGCTCGTATGATTCGCTCCGGAATGAAATGATCTTCACGTCCATCTCTTTTTCTGATCTTAGTAATCATATGTAAAGCCTCCCAATTTCTTCTCTAAAATGTCCTTTGTTTTTTTTATTATAGACTTTTTAAATATCATTTACAATGTGTTTGACTATGAAAGTCATTTACATTTTTATGCCTTTTTTTGTCAAAAAAAGAAAAGAAATCAAACCCCTGTTATCAAAAAAATTGGTCTGATTTCCTCTTTTTTTCTATATCCGATTTGTACTGCCTACCACCTGCATTTTATCCATGACATATTGCTTGACATATTCACGCCCTCTTGTTCCGTATTTCTTCGGATCGAAGACTTCCGGGTTTTCAGCCAATATTTCCTTGACCCCTTTCGTATAGGCAATTCTTAGATCCGTGGCATAATTGACCTTGCAGATACCACACTTTACACATTCTTTTACGACATCATCATCAACACCGCTGGTTCCATGGAGCACTAAAGGAATATCTACGACTTTGCGGATTGCACTTAAACGCTCCAGATCCAGCTTCGGTGCATGCTTATACACGCCATGAGCTGTACCGATCGCAACTGCTAATGAATCACAATTGGTGCGTTCTACAAATTCTTTTGCCTTTTGTGGATCGGTATAGCCTCCTTCACCATTATCAAGACTATCCTCTTTGCCACCTACCGTACCCAGCTCTGCTTCCACAGGAATACCAGCACCATGAGCCGCTTGTACCACTGCTGATGTCAAAGCGATATTTTCTTCAAATGACTTTGGAGAACCATCGATCATGATCGAAGTATAACCACACCTAAATGTCTGCATCGCTAATTCAAAGCTATTGCCATGATCCAAATGAACCGCTATCGGTACCACTGATTTCTGTGCCAATGCCTTGACATTCGCAAAATATAAATCAGGACTTGCATACTTTAATGTAGATGGCGTCGTCTGAATGATGACTGGTGAACGCATTTCTTCGGCAGCGGCAATGACCGCCTGTACCATTTCCATATTTTCCACATTGAAGGCACCTACTGCATAGTGATTCTTTTGTGCTTCAAGAAGCATTTCTTTCGTTGTTACTAACATAACACCACTCCATTTCAGCTATTATCAGCTGTCCCCATTATAACGCAGTCCATTTATTTCTTCAATGAAGATACCATATAAGAAAAGCAACAATTTCTTTACTGGTTTTAGCTTGCACCCATGATGCCATCTACTGCATAGATAAAACCGCTTCTCTTCGTCCGACGATTACGACATTTGCCCCTTCTTTCGCATAACGCACAGCTTGGCTTTTACGATACCCAAACCTTTTCCATCAAGCTTCATCTTTATTCTTCCTTTGATACTTCAATTGGTTACCCGGTATATACCAGAAAGTTGACAATAAAAAAACTCAAGCTCTTCGATTTCAAGCCTGAGTTTACATGAGAACCCGTCAACAATATGAAAACTGTTTGTTCATCGATTATAATTTCAAGAATTTTTCAACATCCAGTACAAAGATCGTTGCGCCACCCACCTGTACTTCAACAGGGAATGAAGCAAATCTTCCGATATCATAAGAAGATGTTGCAGGTACGACCTCTGTTCTTCTTGATGAATATTCACCGATCACTTCAATAGCTTTATCGACTTTTTCATTTTCACAACCAATCAAAAGCGTTGTGTTGCCGGCTCTTAAAAATCCTCCTGTAGTTGCAAGACGAGTCACTGAGTACCCTTCTTTTGTCAAGGCGCTTGATGCAGTAGGTGCATCATCATTTGACATGATAGCTAAAATAAGTTTCATTATATCACCTCTCTATATATGTATTATACCATAAATTTCTTTTCATCATGTGAACAAATTGTCATTAATCAGACATTAAACCTAAAATGCACCACATCTCCATCTTGAACAAGATAATCTTTTCCTTCGATTCTAAGCTTTCCTGCTTCTTTGATCGCAGCTTCGCTTTCATAATGATCGATATCCTCAAAGCGATAAACCTCTGCTTTAATAAAGCCTCTTTGAAAATCACTATGAATGATTCCGGCACATTCAGGAGCACTCATGCCCTTTTTAAACGTCCATGCACGACATTCATCTTCTCCGGCTGTCAGGAAGGTACATAAGCCTAGGATATTGTAAGCCGCTTTGACAACCTTGTCCAAACCACTTTCCTCAATACCGAGATCCTGTAAGAACATTTCCTTATCTTCCTTATCCATTTCAGAAAGTTCTTCTTCGATTTTTGCACTGATCGGAATAACAAGATTATTTTCACTTGCCGCATATTCACATACCTTCTGATAATATCCATTGCTTTCAGGATCACCAATATCGTCTTCACTCATATTCGCAACATAGATCATCGGTTTTAAGGTCAATAAAGAATAATTTTTCACCAGAAGATATTCTTCCTTATCCAAATCAACGCTTCTGGCCGCTTTGCCTTCCAAAAGCACGGCCTGTAATTTCTTTAATACCTCAAGCTCAGCCATGGCATCCTTATCTCTTGTCGTCAAAG
Source organism: Traorella sp. mt218 (assembly GCF_055420025.1). NCBI lineage: Bacteria > Bacillati > Bacillota > Erysipelotrichia > Erysipelotrichales > Erysipelotrichaceae > Traorella > Traorella sp. mt218. The sequence goes on along the minus strand of NZ_JBVAYM010000004.1, from coordinate 112,053 downwards.
CCTTACGCTCTACCTTGCTGATACGATTTTCCACGGTCTGTAAATCGGCCAATGTCAGTTCCAAATTAATGATCTCGATATCACGAATCGGATCGACACTGCCCTCTACATGGGTAATGTTTGCATCATCAAAGCATCGTACCACATGAGCGATCGCATCACATGTACGGATATTGCTTAAAAACTGATTACCTAAACCTTCACCCTTACTGGCACCCTTTACAAGACCTGCGATATCCGTAAATTCAAAAGTTGTGTAAATCTTCTTTTTCGGATGAAAGATCTCCGCCAGACGATCGATACGTGCATCCGGCACCTCCACGACACCTACATTCGGCTGAATCGTCGCAAACGGATAGTTGGCAGCTTCAACCTGACTTTTCGTAATTGCATTAAATAGCGTAGACTTTCCTACATTCGGCAAGCCTACGATTCCCGCTGTTAACGGCATACTTCCTCACCTCAAATTTCTTCCCTTAGTTTAATCATTTCTTCTTCATTATTCAAGAGGAGTTTGACTTCTTTGTACAACTTTCTTGCACTTTTTCTCAAATTCGCTTCTCGGAAACAACACGCTGGCACCACATCCCTGACATTTGATACGAATATCCGCACCCATACGAATGATCTTCCAATACTTGCTTTTATGACAAGGATGCTCTTTTTTCATTTCCACAATATCATTTAAATCGTATTCCATATTTACCCCCTTCTCTGATAAGCAAAAATCAGATTTCTCATCAGCATTGAGTTCGTAACTACACCTACACCTTTGGGTACCGGCGATATCCTGCTTACCTGATCGATGACATCATCAAAATCAACATCACCGCACATCTTTCCATCTTCATCATAATTAATACCTACATCAATTACTACCGCACCTTTTTTCAACCAATTCTTTTTGATCATCTTAGGAACGCCTGCTGCCGCGATAAGCACATCGGCATGAGAACAGATCCTTTCAATATTCAAGCTTTTGGAATGTACCACGGTAACGCTGGCATGCTCATTCAGGCATAACTGTGCTACCGGCTTCCCGATCACATTGCTGCGTCCTACCACAACAACTTCTTTACCGTCCAGACTTAAATCAACTGCATGAATGAATTCCATGGCACTCAAAGCCGTACATGGAACAAAAGTCGGCTGTCCCTGATAAAAAAGCCCTGTATTCAAAGGATGAAGCCCATCTACATCCTTTGAAGGATCAATTTCTAACACGATTTTTTCCCGGTTCATATGGGAAGGCAGCGGCATTTGCAGCAGAATGCCATCAATACTGATCATCTTATTATAGCTGTGAATCGTACGGATCAATTCAAAATCACCGATCGATTCATCTAAAACGATCGTTTCAAGCTCAATTTTAACTTTGTCACATTTTTTTTGAAGGCCCTTCATATAAGCGGCGCTTGCAGGATGATTTCCGACAGCGATACAGACAAGCTTAGGAATCCTTCGTCCTCTGCTGCGGTATTCTTCCACAAACTCAATGGTTCTTTGATCCAATCTTTCTGCGATATCTTTTCCATATATACATTTATTTTCCATTGAATAGCACCTCACTGTCCAGCATGATCGTAATCGGACCATCATTCAACAATTCTATCTTCATATCTGCACCAAAGATCCCCTCTTCAACATGAAGTCCTCTTTTTCTCAGCGCATCATTGAAATAATCATATAAATTACTTGCCATTTGTTTACCGGCACTCATTTCAAAACCCGGACGTCTTCCCTTTACGCAATTCGCATACAAGGTAAACTGCGAAACAGACAAAATATCTCCTTTTACATCCTCAATCGAAAGATTCATTTTTCCATTCGCATCATCATTGATCCGCAAATGATAAATTTTATCGGCCATCATATCTGCAACCTTTTCATCATCTGTATGGGTAATACCTACAAGAAGCAGATAGCCTCGTTCAATTTTACCCGTTATCTGATCATTTACCCGACAGCTTGCATATGCCACTCTCTGTAACAATACTCTCATGATATCACCGTTATCATTATACATGAAATTGCGTTTGAAAGAAACCGCTCACTACTTAAAAAGAGCGATATTTTATGATAGAATAAACGCATGGAACCTTTAGCATACAGAATGCGTCCCGAACGCCTGGATGAAGTGATCGGACAAAAGCATTTGATCGGAAAAAATGGAATTTTAAGGAAATGTGTTGAAAATAAAAAACTGTTTTCAATGATTTTATATGGTCCTGCCGGCTGCGGCAAGACGACATTGGCACGTGTGCTTGCCAACGAATGTGAACTTCCCTTTCGTTTATTCAATGCCGTTACCGGCAATAAAAAAGAATTAGATCAGCTGTTTGAGGAAAGCCGCTTTTTTAATGGTCTGGTCGTGATCATTGATGAAGTACACCGCCTCAACAAAGATAAACAGGATCTGTTGCTTCCCTATGTGGAAAGCGGCGCCATTATCCTGATTGGTGCAACGACCGGCAATCCCTTATTTGTCATCAATCCTGCCATTCGTTCACGCTGTCACCTTTTGGAAGTAAAAAGCAATTCCGAAGAGGATGTCGTCACAGCCATCCATCATGCCATACAAAGTGAAAAAGGCTTAAAAAATGAAGTAACGATTGATGATAATGCAGCATATATCATTGCCCGTCATGTAAACGGCGATATCCGTTATGCCTTAAATATCTTGGAAATCTGTGCGTTTGCCTGTGAGGATCATAAAATTACCCGTGACACGATCCTCCAATTCACCCAGATCCCTAATTTTGCCATCGATAAAAATGATGACGGTCATTACGATACCTTAAGCGCTTTTCAAAAATCAATCCGCGGCAGTGATGTCAATGCTGCCCTCTATTATCTTGGACGCCTCATCCTGGCAAGCGACATGGATTCAATTGAAAGAAGACTGATCACTACTGCTTATGAGGATATCGGACTTGGCAATCCGGCCGCTGTCGCCCGCTGTGTGACTGCCGTAGATGCCGCAAAACGCGTCGGCTTCCCGGAAGCACGCATCATCTTAAGTCAGGCAGTCATCGATCTTACTTTATCCCCAAAATCAAAATCAGCAGAAACGGCAATCGACAGTGCCCTGGCATCATTAAAGAAACAGACCTTGCCAATCCCTGATTATCTGCGCTTCACTCCTGTGAACATGCGTGAAGAATTAAAATATGATTATGGACGCAGCGATATCTGGCCAAAGCTGCAGTATCTGCCGGATAAGATCAAAGATGCGAAATTCTATATTCCCGAAAATACCAGTACCTATGAAAAAACGCTGGCATCAAATTATGAAAAGATCAATCAGACCAAACGTACAAATCGCATCGATCTGTTAAAAAAGAAATAAAATAATTGAAGGAGTTGTAGTTATGATCATCCATATCGTTCATTCTAAAAACAGTTATTGCGTTGATGTTGAAAAAGGCATTACCGCTGAAAAGCTATATCTTAGTTTAAACGAAAAAAACACAAAGAAAGTCTTGCTTTGCAAAGTAGACAACAGTTATCGTGATCTGAATCATAAGATCACCCGCCCATGTCATGTCGAATTTCTTGACATGAGTGATAACTATGCTTGGCTTGTCTATCAAAACAGCTTGATCCTTTTATATGAAAAAGCTGTTTTTGACATTCTGGGCAATGTACAGGTCAACGTATCCAACTCTTTGAACAAGGGGTTATATACCACGATCAAAGGAAATATAACTGCAGAGGATATTAAACGAATCGAAAAGCGAATGAGAGAACTCGTTGACGCACAGCTGCCCATCACAAAAAAACATATTCATCGCAAAGAGCTTTTACAGCTTGTCAATTATTTCAACAGCAGAGATAGGAGCCGTCTGATCCTTTCCTCAGAAAATATTCAAGATGTTGAGGTATATTCGCTTGATTCTTATAAAGAGCTTTTTTATGGCCTTCTTGTACCCAACACTTCTTATTTAGAGCTCTTTGAACTAAAAAAATATCGCAATGGCATCTTGCTTCGATATCCACATATCAGCCAGCCAGATGAAATGCCTCCTTATGAAGACCAGAAGCTTCTCTATGATGCTTTTTCAGAAGCAACCCTATGGGAAAGATTGATGGGAGTCAGCTACGTTGCAGATTTAAATGAAAAAATCAAAAACAATGATTATCAGGATCTGATCATGTTACAGGAAGCACTCCATGAAAAGAAGATCTCAGATATCGCGGATCAGATCAAACAGGAAAATAAACGCATCATCCTGATATGCGGTCCTTCCTCATCGGGAAAAACTTCTTTTGCGAAACGACTGTGTATTCAAATGCGTGTCATTGGTTTAAAACCTCTTTATTTAGGAACTGACGATTATTTCGTAGAAAGAAGTGAAACTGTCTTGGATGAGAATGGTGAAAAAGACTATGAAAGCATCCAAGCTGTTGACATTGAGCTTTTCAATAAACAAATCAATGACCTTCTTAACGGTCAAAAAGTAGATCTGCCTGCCTTTGACTTTATCAACGGGACAAAGATCTTCGGACAGCGGATCGTTTCGATTGACAAAAATCAGCCGATCGTTATTGAAGGGATCCATGCACTCAATCAGATATTAACAAAAGACATCAATGATAACGAAAAGTTTAAGATATACATCAGTCCTTTGACATCCCTGAACATCGATCATATCAACCGTATTCCGACAACAGATGCGAGAATGTTAAGAAGGCTTGTCCGCGATCACCAATTCCGAGGACGCCCTGCCAGTCAGACAATCTGCGATTGGCCAAAAGTACGCAAAGGCGAAGACCAAAATATCTTTCCTTTCATCGATCAGGCTGATATCTTCTTCAATACCAATTATATCTATGAGCTTGCCGTTCTAAAAAAATATGCTCAACCTCTTTTAGAAAGCGTTCATCCCGATGAAAAAGAGTATGCCGAAGCTCAAAGAATGCTTTCATTCTTACGATTTTTTGAAAAGATCGAAGATGATTCCGCCATTGCCAATCAATCCATCTTACGGGAGTTTATCGGCGGAAGCATCTTATTATCAAAATAACTGCTTCATGCTCTGCTGATTTCTTTAAATGCCGTAATCAAAAGAAACAGCATCATCAGGATCAAAAGCTGTGTTAAATGAATATCCGTCAATGCAGAAATCATCATCACAAGAGTTACGCCCATACACTCGCATTTGATCAGGCTCAAGGAAAGCTTTCCGATTTTCTTACAAGAAGCATAAGACAATGATAAAAATACGATCACTCCAAGCAGCAGGAAAAAACTTGCTGCAATTTTTTTATAAGGACATGCATACGTCAAACCCACCATCACGACTAAAATAAGACCACTAAATGTTTCATAAACCTCATTTCTTTTCACTGCTGTCACCTCTTTTCAAAGCTTTTTTCATGACGCCTAAAAATCCCTTGCTCGTATAATCCAAGACGCCCCTTTGATAAACGATCGGTCCTTTTGATAAGATCAGCATCATAAAAATAGTAGAAATCAACGCCGACAAAGATAATTCGATCATACTCACATTCTGAATCAAAAGACGACAAGGCATAAAGAGCATATTTAAAAACGGAAAGAAGGATAAAACAAATCCGATCCCCACGCTCATCTGATAAGGTGTATTCACAGACAAGGCAAAATAATAGATTCCTAAAAGGATCAGATAAAAAGGACCTTGTACATTTCCGGCTTCCTCAATATTAGCAATAAAACTGGAAATGACAACCAAAACCATCTGTAAAAGCAAAATTCCCATCATCAGAAAAAACAAGATAAAAAAGAGCTTGATCATAAAATCTGCTTCAAACGGAATACTGCCTAAAAATTCAACGATCGTTTCCTGTTCGATCATAAATAAACCCCATTGGCGAATCAAAACGATCAGACCTCTCCCGCCATCATAAAAGATACGCATGCAACCGGCTGCAATCAGATAGTTACCCAGAAGCAAAGTCTGTATTAAAATTGCCAGCCACCCAACGACCATCTTTGATAAAAAATGTGTCTTCGCACTTACACTTGTAAGAATCAGCTCCAGCTGACGCGTGCTTTTTTCATAGATCACTTCATTCGCAACAGAGGTTGAAAAAGAAAGCATCGTAAAATAAATAGAGGTAATGACCATAAAAATCAAATTTTGTTTATCACCATTCATTTGAACGCTCTCATATTCCACAACATTTTCAACCTGAAAAGACTGATTCATGATCTCCATCTCCTCAATGCTCAACACTTCATTAAGCATCAGCTTACGATGAACATCACCGATCAGTGATCCGACAAGAGCCATCACTTCCTTGGGCACCTCATACTGACTGGCTAATTTATAGCCATCTTCATAATACAAAACATAGGCTTTTGGATCTTTATCTAAAAGATCTTTGCTTGAACCTTTATCTATGATGATATCCAATCCGCTGACCATATTCAATAAAGCAGCTTCAACCCTTTCATCAACATTGACATAAATTTTCTGTCTTTCTAACAGGGAAGGATTGACAAGCTGTATCAGCCTGTCTGCAAATAAGACTCCGCATACCGCCAGGCATAATAATACATTCAATAAGATAGAAGCACTATTACAAAAGCGTCTTTTTAATGAAAACTTAACGAGTTCTTTCATGCAGCACCTCCCGGATCATCATTTGCAGAGATACCATTTCCAATGAAAAACAGCTGATCTTTTCTCTCATCAATTTACGTACATATTGATTTGCGACATGTTCATTCTCAAGCTTTACATGATACTGATGACCCAGCTTTTCCACACTGATCACACCACTGTCTTTTTCATCAATGATATCTTCATCTAAAATTAAAATCCGCTGCGGATATTTCTTTTTCAAATTCTTTAAATTCCCTTTGAAACAAGTATCACCCCGATAAAGATAGACCACGTCATCAACCAGATCTTCAATGTTATTGTACTGATGAGAGCTGATAAGAATGATCCGCCCTTCCTTCTTCAGCTTTTCACACAATCTTTTAAATAAACCTACATTTTCCAGATCAAGACCATTCAAAGGCTCATCAAAGATCAAAATCTTAGGCTGATGGACCAGTGCACACACAAGCTGTACCAGCTGCATATTTCCCTTTGATAAAGAACGAACCTTAGCATTGCGATAACGTTCGATATGAAAATATTTCAGCCAATAATCCATCTGTTCCTCAATCATCACCTGCTTTATTTTCTTTAAGCTTGCCAGATAAGCAATCTGATCCTTTACCTTAAGATCACGAAGCATGCTTTTTTCCTCAGGAAGATAACCAAAAAGACATTTATCTGAAAAATCAAGTAATTGTCCCTCATATGTGATCTTTCCTTCATCTTTTTCGATCAATCCTAAAAGAACACGAAAGGTCGTCGTCTTGCCACTGCCATTACTGCCAAGGACACCTAATATCTTGCCTTTCTTGATTTTAAAAGAAAGATCTTTCACTCCCACTTTACTGCCATAGTATTTGGTCAGATGTTCAATGCTCAGCATGCCCTGCTCCATGGATCACATCTAAAATCAAAGGCTGTAAAGGTAGGTCATAGACAACATAATGCATCACTTCATCAATGATCTGATTTAAATACGGGTCACCTTCTTTGATTTCATCGAACCTTTTCTTTTTATCATCTTCCAAATAATCTGAGTAAACAGCATACAATGTCTGCCGACATCTTCTTTTTAATATATTTTCTTGCAGCATTCTTATCACCTCTACTCTTATATATCCACTAAACGACTAAAATTCCCACTTTTCGACAAAATTTTTTGATATAATTCATCAATGAAAGAAATATATATCGTTTTGTCCGCCACAAACGGACACATAGGAAAGATCATCCGTAAAGTAACCAATACATCCTACAATCATCTCTCCTTTTCCTTCCATCCTGATCTCGATATACTGCTTTCTTTTGCCCGCTACTATTATTCAACACCCTTTTATGGCGGTTTTATCCATGAATGTATAGAAAGATATGATAACGCTGATATAAGGTTATATAAAATATCATTGGATAATCAATCCTATGAAAACATCCAACATTTCATCATCAATATTGAATCACATCCTCAAAAATACTATTATCATACGATAAATGCCCTCCTAACTCCTTTACATAAACGTATTGATATTAAAAATGCCTATACCTGTCTTTCTTTTATTGATGCGATCCTCCAACAAAGCAATCTGACTTTTTCCTTTAACGATGTTCAAGAGCTTATGAATCATTTACAGCCTTATCTGATTTATGAAGGATCCCTTGATTCTTTTAAGCTTTCCAGCGATCTTTCCTATATAAAGTTCATACCGCTGCATCAGATCATTAAGCTTAGCATTCGACAAAACTATAAACTTTTGGAAAGTTTTATAAAAAGATAAATATAAAAAAAGAAACAAATGGAAACCATCTGTTTCTTTTTGCCATTATTCTATCAGTGATAACAAATAATTTGTCACTTCTGAATCGTTATGGTATTTGATGAAATTTTCTTTGAATGTTGAATTAATCATTTCCTTTATATTTTTTTCATATTTTTTATAAATTGCAAGCAGATCTTTTCCAACATCTTTTTTTATCTCACTCATATGGATTCGGCTGCTTTTCTGTGAAACAGCATATTCCTCAGGATATCCTTTTCCGAATTCTTCACTACACAGAATATCAAAAATCTGTAACAATTCCACTTCTGATCCCCAGCCAAATTTCTGTGAATAAGGCAAAGATACGACATTACCGGCATTTATCTGAGAAAACAAATACATATCAAGAGGTGAATGAATGATACCACACACAAGATTAGGCATAGAATTGCAAGAAATTGCTGCTCCCTGCCCTGTTCCACAGCCAGTAACGACCATTTCTGCCATACCAGTAGCAATGACAGCACTAGCCAGTAATCCTATTTCTGTATAAGGTACATTTCTATCTTCTTCTTTAGAATATTTTCCCAAATTTATAATTTTATGACCATATTTATCTGCAGCCTGCTTCAATTGCTCATAGATCACACCATTCTTATCTGCTTGAGAATTTTCATTAATTAAAGCGATACGCATTAGAAGATACCTACAAAAGCTCCTGCAATACCAACGATAATGATTCCCCAAAGAATCAATGTTACTTTTGCACCTTTATTCAACAGATACAAAACCAATCCAAATACAAGCAAGCTTAATAAGCTTGGCATGATACCATTGATTACGTCTAACAGACTTGTATTACTAAAAGTAATTGCTAACGGTACACTTACAGAAGATGCAACCATACCGCCAATGACCATCAAACCAAGAATCGTTGTTACTGTAAATACCTTATTCATCATTCCGGAAGACTGGGCTTTATTAATAAACGATGTACCAAAATTATATCCAATCGGACCAAGAACCCATCTTGAAATCAAATTCGGGATATTAAAGATCAGCAAGAATACGATTGCACCTACCAGTGAACCACTTTCTGCTGCAAGAGAAGCACCAACACTGGAAGCAATGACACGAATCGTTGAAAAGAAGATTGAATCACCAACTGCCGATAACGGCCCCATAAGACTAACCTTGGTCTGGTTGATGATTTCCGGATCGAAGGTAGGATCTTTTGCATACTCCTCTTCCAATGCTGCCGTAATTCCATATAACAGGGTTGAAATGAAAGGCGTGATATTGTTAAAGACGAGGTGACGCTTTAATGCTTCACTCATCTTTTCTTTATCATTTCCATAAAGCTTTCTTAATACCGGCGCCAATGAATATACCCAGCCCACGCTTAATTGTCTTTCATAATTATAAGAGCTGTTATACGTGCAGGAACGCCAAAATACCTGACGCAATTCCTTTTTTGTAATCAGATTTGTTTCTTTTGAAATATTCGTTTGATTAGAAGTCATTATCGTCACCTCCATTTACGCTCACAGCGGATTCATTTTTATCATTCTGATTCATAACGATAAGTAATGCAACACAAACGGCAATACATGCAATGCCGAGAATCGAAGTTTTAAACAACGCAGAAGCTAAGAAGCCTAAGAAGAAGAATGGAAGCAGCATCTTATTATTCAAATATTTTGCCAGCATTGCCAAACCTAAAGCCGGAAGCATACCGGTTGCGGCAGAAATACCTCTTGTTACCCAATCCGGAATCAAAGCAAGAATATCTGAAATAGGTCCGCTGCCAAAATAATAAGCAAATCCACAAATCAATGCCAGCGGTATCCATGCGATATAGGCGGCAACCCAATGCATGATCTCAATGCCTCGAAGATTACCATCTTCTGCATATTTATCACTCTTATGCAAGCACCATCCACGAGCAAAGGTATATAGTACATTTTTAACAAGAGATACTAATGTAGAAATCGGTAATGACAACGCTACGGCACCTTCAATACCTGTATTCGTAGAAATGGCAAAAGCCGTTGCCATGATACCGCCTGCACAATAATCCGGCGGCAATGCCCCTCCAATAGCTGCACTACCAATATAAATCAATTCAAGACTTGCACCGATCATACAGCCCTGCGTAATATCACCCATAATGATACCAACTAAAGCACCCGTTACAATTGGACGATCTAGCTGACTATAAGCAAAAACCGGATGCGAATAACATAACAATGTCACTAATGTAATTCCTATGGCTTGATATAAAAGCATTTTCTAACCCTCCTTATAATGTTTTTACCGTTTCACTTGGAACCATCTGCAATTCAACTTTTTTCCCCATCTCCATTAATTTTCTCAATTTTCTCTCATCTTCATCACTTAAATTGATATTACTATCTCCATGGAATCGATGGGTATCTGCTCGTGCCTCAATGCCGCCAACATTCACTAAATGAATGCAATCTAAAGAAGATGCCATCGTATATGCATCATCCACATTTGATACAACGATAAATAAGTTATATTTATCTGCTTTACCACTTTTTATCGCATCAATTGCATCCTGTACAGATTTAATAATTAATTTGCTGCCAGGAGGCTTTGCTAAATTTAGTGTAGTTCGCATCAAGTCATTGGTTGCTGCCCGATCATTAGCAATCAGAATTGCATTGACACCTAAATAACCATACCATGAATAAGCAACTTGACCATGAAGTAATCGATGATCGATTCGTAACAATTTGATCACGAATTTCACCCCCTTTCTTTCGCTACGAAATTTCAAGCTATAAATCATTATCCTCTTCACATATGCTTAACGTATTACAACAGATCGTATAATTCTTTGATTTTTCGATGGCATCAACGATCTCCTCCTGATTGAGATGATCTCTGCGCATCAAGATTTCCAACAGTAACGCAAGATTTAATCCAGCAACTAAGATAAATGGAAATTCATGGATATATTTCATAAATTCGTTATTCACGCTTCCACCTAATAAATCTGTGATCACCAGCAAATGTTTATTTGAATAATCAAATTCTCTAACCTTCTTTTCAATAATTTGATTTGTAGGAAGATCATCATCACAATAACAGTTAATAGCTTCGATATCTTTTATTTTTCCCATGATAAGCTCTGCTGAGCTGACGATTCCTTCCGCAAATCTCCCATGCGTTGCCACAATGATATAGGTATCCATCTACTTCACCTCCCTTTTCGAATCATTTTCTATGTAATCATATAGATACGATATCTCACTAATTGGTATATCGATCCCATAATGAGTACATAAACTTTTCAGACATGAACGCATGATCGTAATGAATTGTTTTTCTTTATTTACAAATATTTCCAGATTAGAATTTGTCTTTATCGGCTCTTTCGTAACAAGTCTTTCTACCATGCAGCATAAATGCATATACAATCCAACCATCGTAGAACCCATAAATCTGATATTTAATTCTCTTTGCATGTTATCTACAGCCGCTTTCACAAAATTCATCAGTTTCTTAACATCTAATATTGAAATACTGTCTAAAATATTCTCCAAAGAAAAATTGTAAATGAACGCTTCCTGAAATTGTTCCAGCTCTTCTGCAGAAAGGTATTTCGAAAGCTTTTCTTTAATCAATCTAATATTACGATCATTGATCAATTCTTCTATCGGAATGAAATCATCTACCTTTTTCAGACTTCCGTAAGTTCCCGAAACAAATAAAATCTGATTTGCCCTGCGGAAATTTTCTAAATATTCTTCATTCATAAAATCTTCGATATCCATTGCAATAACGTCGATATCTATTTTTTTAGGAAGACTGTTTAAAAAGATATTACGCATTTTTACAGCTGAATTTATATTGTTTTCTGATACAAATATAACAGCATCCTTCTTTACCTCTTCCTTAATGAGCGTATATTTAGTATTCATTTCACTTACGCTTGTTTTTAAAATAGTTTCAAGATCATAATCATTTAATACTTTATTACCGACATTCAAGGCCAATGAGGTTGATACATTATTGATGATGCCGATTCGCTTATTCGGAATTGATTTTAAATATTGTCCAAGCTTTTCTAAAGACCCCATATCAACTAGCAAAATAACATCATTTTTCACCATATACTGAATTACAAACTCTTTTACCTTATTTGAAATCGTTAATGTTGTCGTATTTAAAGGCATATCAAAATAATCAAATACATGGGCACCAAGCAATTCATTAACGGCTGATGCAATTGAATGGGCTGTTGATCTGCCATGAGCAACAATGATACATAGATACTTGATAAGCTTCTGATTGTTAAATTGTGCCAAAACGATATACAGAATTAATTTATAAATATTACCAATCTTAAAATTAAAGCTTCTCTCTAGCTGATAGGTCAATTTTTCCGTCAAGACCTGAAAATTTGCATCCTTATAGTATTTTTTATCAAAAAGCTTTCCTACTTCTCCATCATTCCTCTTTTCCCAATCTTCGATTATCTGATTGTTGCTGTAACGATAATAAAGATAATCATTAAGAAATGCCAAGCAGTAATCAGGGATAGTGTATTGATTTAATCCTGAGATATTATCCAAGCATACCTTTACAATAGATTCAACATGCTGATCGCTCACCATTAAATTAGTATCATAGCTTTTCTGTATCTGTTCTATGATCTGCTGATAATCCGTAGAAGATCCCATTTCCTTAATTGCAGAAACAATGGTATCCAGCACCGAAATATATAAATCCTCGAATCGCTGTCGATGATAAGAATTGATATTAATCGATTCATTCTCATCAAAGGCATTCATAGATAAATAAGAATGATCTAATATCTCAGAAGGCAGTTCTGATAAGCCTATGTGGATCTCATTATGATCTGTTTTATTACCTAATGATGCACAGATTTGTGAAACAAGATTCTGCATACCGGCAACATTATTTTTATAAATGTGATCTCGTATGAGCAATAATACGATCTTATTGACATAAATCTGCTTCCTCAAAATCAAAGAATTACTTTGAAATGCATCAATCACAAGCTCTTCTCTTTCACTCACTGTTTTTTTATCAAAGGATGCAACCTCACATTTAATAGGAAAATAAGTTGAAAGATCATCCAGCAATTTTCCTTCATCTTCCGGAAGAAGAGAAGCAATGATCCGATATTCTACATTTTTCATATCATCAACATAGTTTCTTTTCTTCTCTAAAACATCAATCAATGATAGTTGATCATTTTTTGAAAGTCTGCCGATATTTTTTATGTAGAGTATCCCATCATTACATTTATGAATTGCATTGAAGATATTTTTCATATTATCCTGCGAACCAAAAACAATCGGAACGATAATAAATTGAGCATTTTCCGAAATCTGTTTAGACTGCTTTAAATATCGAAAGATATCTTTTACCATATTGCTTTTTCCAGTACCCATCTCACCCTCGATCAGTACCGGTAAACCGCCGTGTGGATATTTCAATCCTGAAATGATCTTATCGATCACTCCATTTAATCCACTGTTATAGCCAAATATTGAATGAATGCTGTCATCTCTTGCATCAAATTCGATATATTCCTTAAAATCTTCAATACTATCGAATAAATTTTCATCAATTTGTTTACGAAAATAATTTTCAAACGACTTTTTAAAACCAAAATAAGTAGGATGTGACTGTATTTTGATCAGTTGTCCTTCCCGCCATAATTCATTTAAATACTGGCTCGCTAAAGAACGTGAGATATGTAATACGGATCTAATCGTATTGGAACTAACGATACATTCATCAATATTCGTGAGGTTTACTACTTTATCAATACAAATATTCAATACCTCATTCTTTGTATTTGCCATCATATTTCCTTTCTATCACACACTCTTCATGTGTGGAGCTAAGCTATAAATATAGCATGATCGTTGATTTGATCGTTTTCTTATCTAAATGAAGTGTTTCTTTTAGATAATCAACCGTTCCGACTTCACCAAAACGATCCTGAACACCTATCGACCTTACATGAACAGGATGTCCGATATCATTTTTGCTTGCTGCCAGATAAGCGATCTGCTGACCAACACCACCTATGATATTATGATTTTCTACAACGATCACAACCTCATATTTGTGAAATAATTTTTCCAGCAATTCATGATCCAGCGGTTTTATAAACAATAAATCTGCAACACCGATATGAATGCCTTCATCTGCCAGCTCATCATGAATCTCCATTATATCAGCCAATTCAGGTCCCGTTGCCACAACTGCCACCTTATCTCCTTCATAAAGTTCTTTTCCTTTACCATAAGCAAAATGCTCATTTTCAGAATATATTTCCGCTACCGCCTGTCTTGGTACGCGCACATAATATAAGCCACCATTTTCAGCATAATGGCGTAATACCCAAGAAAAAGCATGATGATCCGATGGTGCAAAAACAGACATTTCCGGAATACTGCTCATAATAGCGAAATCCTCAAAGGTCGTATGAGTCGGACCATTATACTTTGACCAATATCCGGGATCAGAACCGTAAATAAGACAATTAGCTTTAGAAAATGCCAAGCTAACATAGACCTGATCGACAACTCTTCTGGTAACAAAAGGAGCAAAGGAGTGAATGATCGGCTTTAAGCCTGTAAAGGACAAACCTCCTGCTGCAGCTGCCATATTACTTTCTGATACTCCAAAGTCAACACAACGATTCGGATAAGCATCGAATAGCGGACGTGCTCCTGATGAATTTGCAAGATCTGCATCACATACGATTACCGATTCATTTTCCTTCATCACTTCAAGCAACGTATCTGTATAACATTTTTTCATTTCTAATGTATTACTTTTATTCATAATCAATCTCTCTTTTCCATTGTTCCATATGCTTATTCAAAATTTCACCCATCTTTTTATCAACACGTATGTGATGACAACTGTCTGTATCTTCAATCTCACTAATTCCACATCCTTTAATGGTATCCATGATCAAGAATCCTGTTGATTTTTTTGGCTTGCTTAATAATTGAAAAGCCTCATCCAGTTCTTCGATCGAATTTCCATTGATATGAACACTTGTAAAAGAGAACAATTCAGCAATCTGATCAAAATCTAATTTGCAGCTAACATCTTTTGTATATCCATCTACCTGTCGTTTATTATTATCTACAATGATGGTCAGATTATCTAATTTATTATGGTCGGCAAATTCAAAAGCTTCCCATATTTCACCCTCATTACATTCTCCATCACCAATGATACAATACACATTTCCTTCACGATGTTGACATTTAAGACCATAGGCAATTCCAACTGCCTGTGATAATCCTTGACCCAATGATCCTGTTGAACAATCTACACCATTTGTTTTAAAGCGGTCCGGATGTGAAGGAACTTTGGTTCCCGGCTGATTAAGCGTCAACAAATCTTCTTCAGATATTTTTCCTTTCAAAACAAGAGCAGCATAATAAGATGGACCTGCATGTCCTTTCGATAACACAAACCAATCCTTAGGATCATCTTTCATATATTTAAAGAATAAAACAGCAATACAATCCGCCATCGAAAAGGCGCCTCCTAAATGTCCCATCCCTGCTTTCAAAAAAGTCTTAACACATAAATAACGAATTTTTTTCGCATACTTCTCTAATTCATAGTTTTCCATCAAAATCACCTCTGGCTGCTTTATAAATATGAATGATATCTTCCTTCTTAAGAGGCATGAATGAACCCAAATGATCTGTATTATACAGGCATTTTTCTGCCATATCTTCAATATCTTCATCACTGACTTCAATATTCAGTCCAGACAAACGTATTGGCATTCCCACTTCTTCGAAATACCTTTCCATTCTCTCAATACCTTTTAAAGCTGTCTGCTCAGGATGTTCAAAATCATTTTCAACACCCATGATATTTACCGCAAAAGCTACAAATCTTTCAATATGACAGCGATATACATGTCTTGCCCAGCTTGACCAAACAGCACAAAGTCCTGCGCCATGAACAACATTAAATTTACCGCTTAGCTCATGCTCCAAGCGATGAGGTGCCCAATCCGGTTCCTTTCCTGTTCCCATCAAGCCATTATGCGATAGATTACCTGCCCACATCAATGTCGAACGAGCTGCTTCGTTATCTGCTTCTTTCAAACATACCTTTAATGCATCCATTACAGTACGTACCAAGCTTTCACTTAAATGATCAATTAACAAGGTATCCTTTGTTGGACTGAAGTAACGATCAAGCGTATGCATCATGATATCACATCCACCGGCTGCACTTTGATACTTTGGCAACGTATAAGTCAATCGTGGATTCAATACTGCAAATTTAGGAAGCAGCTTTTCATGACTATATGACCGCTTTCTTTTTTCTTCATCTGTCGTCAATACAAAGGTTGGACTTGATTCACTTCCACTCGCAGCAATTGTCAAAACAACACCAATAGGAAGCGTATTACTAATTGCTTGTTTTCCTAGTACAACCTCATTCAAATCCAGAGATGGTTCGGCTAAAAGAGCACTTGATGCTTTCGCAACATCTATGGTCGAGCCTCCGCCAATTGCCAATATCCCATCTATATGCTTATCTTTGCATGCAGACACTACCTTCTTTACATCCGAAACAAGGGGATTAGGATGTATCTGATCATATGTATCATATTGGATATTTACATCCTTTAATGATTGAACGACCAATTCTACTATGCCACTTTTTTTAATAAAGTCATCAAATAAAATCAAAATGTTTTTACAACCCTGTTCATTAAACAATTTACCTGTTTTCTGTATAGAATCTTTTCCAAAAACAATTTTTGTCGGATTATAATATTCAAAATCAATCATATTTTCACCTATACATCTTTGCCTTTCCGATACATCCGAACAAATGCATTTTATGAGTGATCACTTTCTTTGCTTCTTTCACTGCATCATCATAAACCCGAGGAGTCCAGAAATAATCTTTATCCACTAATGTTTCCTTTACTGTCGCAAAGAATGCTTTACGATAATCACTGGCAATATTTACTTTCGCTATTCCTAGCTGACAAGCCCTTGTAATCTCATCATCGTTATTGCTGGAACCACCATGTAAAACAAGTGGTACACTGACATTATGTTTAATTTCTTCTAAAATATCTAAACGCAATTTAGGAACGAATCCTTTTGGATAAATCCCATGTGCCGTTCCTATTGCAACCGCCAATGTATCAGCCTTTGTCTCCTTGATAAAGGTCTGCGCATCTTGAGGATTTGTATAAGTCACATTTTCAACACCATCTTCCGGAGAATTTCCCAATGAACCAATCGTTCCTATTTCTGCCTCGACGCATACATCAACACAATGAGCAATCATCGCAACTTGTTTTGTAATACGAATATTTTCTTCAAAGGATAATGCGGAACCATCAATCATAACTGAATTAAATCCACATCGAATCGCTTTTACACAATCTTCCATTGATTTCCCGTGATCTAAATGTAAAACACAAGGTACCTTTGATTCTTCCATTCTTTTTAAGACAAAGCTAAAAAAATCTTCACCGACATAAGCAAACTCCGGAGCAGCCAGCTGCACGATAACAGGCGCATCATTTTCCTCCGCTGCTTCCATTACAGTCTTGAACAAAAGACTATCACAAATGTTAAAAGCTCCAACAGCAAAACTGTTTTTTTGTGCGACATTTAATAATTCATTCATTGATATTAACATGATTTATCCTCCTTACGTTTTTAATTTTATTATGAAAAATTTCTTTTTTCTTAAGTGTGGAACAAAATTGTGCAATTTATTTGGATTTGAACACTTTTTTTCTTATTTCCACAATCTCTTCAACAAATTATTACAATTTAAAAGAAAGTGTTGAAAATATTTTTGATTTATTTTCTGAATATAAAAGAAAAGCAGATGACCTGATCGTTATCACGATCTCAATCATCCACTTTGACTTACTATTTGAATAATGTATCTAATACACGATTGATTCAGCATTATACAGAATACAACTGTAAATCATACAGCTTCTTATAAATACCATCATTTTGAAGCAATTGTTGATGCGTACCCATTTCACGAATCTTTCCCTTGTGCATGACGATGATATTATCGGCATGCTGGATCGTACTTAAACGGTGAGCTACCATGATCGTTGTTCTTCCTTCCATCAGTCTTTCCAAGGCTTGCTGGATCAATTGTTCTGTTTCGGTATCAATATTAGCTGTCGCTTCATCCATGACCAGAATCTTCGGATCAAAAGCCAGTGTCCTCGCAAAGGAGAGCAGCTGCCGCTGTCCGCTTGAAAGCGTCGATCCTCTTTCACTGACAGGCTCATGATAACCTTCCGGTAAATGTTCGATAAAATGAGCTGCATTGACCGTTTGGGCACTCTTCACAATCGTTTCATCGCTGATATCATCATTCAACAATCGGATATTACTGCTGATATCCCCTGTAAAGATAAAGACATCCTGCTGCATCTGACCGATGGCCTCACGAATCTGTGCAATACTTAAATCCTTGATATCGACATCATCAATCAGAATCTGTCCTTTTTGAATATCATAATAGCGGCCGATCAGATTTAAGATTGAAGATTTTCCGGCACCGGTCGCCCCAACAAAGGCTACTTTCTCCCCCGGATGAATTATAAACGAAACATCTCTTAATACATAATCATCTTTTTCATAAGCAAACCATACATGCTTGAACTCGATCTTACCTTTGATCTCATCCAAAATGACCGGATTTTCCTTTTCCAATATCGTATTCTTTTCATCAAGGATCGTAAATATCTTTTCTGCACTGGCAAAGGCATTCTGCAATGTTGAAAACTGCTCCGCAAGATCCTGTATCGGTTCAAAGAAATTAGAAATATAATTGATGAATACATATAAGATTCCGATCGTCAGGGTACTGTCCAATACATTCATACCACCCATATATAAAACAATGCCCAAAGCCAGCTGACTTAGAAAATAAATCAACGGTCTAAATATCGCAAACACGCTCATCTGCTTGATATTTGCACGATACAATTCACTGTTTTTATCTTTAAATTCATCATATTTCATTTTCTCATTCGCAAATATCTGAATCAGACGCATACCCGAAATATTTTCAGACAAGAAAGTATTCAACATACTGATCTTTGTACGGATTTCACGATGGATCTTTCGAGATAACCGTTTAAATACAACGGTTAATGCGGCAATTACCGGTACCAAGATAAATGAATATAATGCCAAAGTCAGATTCATACTTAACATAACGACAGCCAGACCAATGATCTTTATTGAATTTCTGAACAGTCGAATCAAAATCGTTGCATACATCTCATGCAATGATTCCACATCATTCGTCGCTCTTGTTACGATTCGTCCTACCGGATGAGTATCAAAGAAACGCAGTGGCAGCGAATGTACATGATGAAAGATTTCCTTTCTGATTTCATAAATGATATTCTGACCTGTCAGCTGCAATACCCATGTCTGAACAAAGGTACAGATAAGATTCAATACCAGTATGATGGTATAAAGGATACCTATACGAATGATTCCATGAAAATCATTATTACGCAACACTTTCAATTCATCAGCGTCCAATTTTTCACCACTGATTCCCGCTATCACCATACCATCATTCGTCACACTTTCCGGCACGACACTTCCCAGACTGATTTCATGCAGTTCTTCACTTTCTTGGGCATTTAAATCGGTAAAATAATAATATTCATCTTCATACATCAAAAGCTGAGCAAAACGATCAGCTCCCTCTAAATCTTTCGAAAGATATTCACCTTGAAAGGAAAGATCGCTCTTTTCCACAATTGCATAAGGCTGGTTATATCCTTCAATATACGTATCAATTGCATCACCAATTAAAATTGGACGAAGCAATTCAAACACCGTAATCAATAAAACAAGTATGATCGACAACACCATCTGCTTCGTATATGGCTTCATATATGCCATCAGACGTTTGGTAATGCTGCCGGAGTATTCGGATTCAACTTTTTCTTCAACCATTTCTGCCATGTTATCCTCCTTTACTCAGCACCCAGCTGTTTCTCCAGCTGCTGTTTATCATACATTTCCTTAAAGATACCGCCTAATGCCATCAGCTCATCAAAGGTTCCATATTCAGCTTTCTTGCCTTCCTCAAGAATTAAGATATGGTCTGCATTCTTCACCGTTGATATACGATGAGCAATCATGATCGTAGTTTTATCTTTTCTTTTCTTTTTCAGATTTTCCAATATCTGATCTTCTGTATCCGTATCAACTGCACTTAAGGAATCATCCAAGATCAAGATCGGAGAATCCTTTAACAAGGCACGGGCAATCGCACAACGCTGCTTCTGACCACCTGAAAGCGTCACGCCACGCTCACCGACAACCGTCTGATAACCTTCAGGAAAATCAATGATATTGTCATGCACACAAGCCATCTTACATACTTCAACGACCTCTTCATGGGTTGCATTTCGTTTTCCAAAAGAAATATTTCTCTCCAGCGTGTCACTAAACAAATAACTATCCTGCGGCACATAAGCAATGCTGCTCCTTAATACATGCAGCGGTATTTTCTTTATATCATGACCATCAAATAAGATTTCACCCTCACTGATATCATATAAACGTAAAAGTAAATTCACCAAGGTCGTCTTTCCATCTCCTGTACGACCTAAGATCGCCAAAGTTTCACCACGTTTGATCTCAAGTGACAAGTCACTTAAAGCATCCTGAAATTCATCACCATAGCTAAAGGAAAGATGACGGATCGAGATATCACCATATAATTCTTTTATATCTAACGGATGCTCATCATCCACGATATCCGGTATTTCATCAAACACCTGATTGATACGTCCAATCGCTGCTCTTCCTTGTGAGAAAGAAGTAATGCTGTCTCCTAAAGCAATCATTGGCCATACCAGCATACCCAGATATTGATTAAATGCCACGAAACGTCCTAAGGTAATCTGAGCGGTCAAAGCCAGATAACCACCATAGATAATCGTAATTACATAGCTCAATCCGATGATAAAGTCCATCAAAGGCGTAAAAGTAGCCATTAACTTTACGACCCGCATATTCATTTTCTTATTATAATCATTAACCTTTTGAAAAGCTTTATCCTGCTTTTCCTCCTGTACAAAAGCTTTGATGACACGCTCACCCGTAATGCTTTCCTGTACATGATCGCTCAGCTTCGCAAAAGCATCCTGCTTTTTCGCAAAACGACGTTCAAACTCTTCACCAAAATAATAACCACCGATGGCAATCAGCGACATTGGGATCAACGTCAGCAATGTCAGTTTAAAATCAACATATACCATCATCTGATACAATACCAAGGCTGTCATCACGATCGCATCAAAGCTGCTGATCACTGCCGGCCCGATTGAATTTCGCAAAGCTTCTAAGTCATTTGTGAAATGAGTCATCAAATCACCTGTTTTATGTGTATTGAAATATGTCTGTGACAATCCTTCCAATTTAGAAAACATGTCATTACGTAATTCATTTTCAATTTTCCGGGAAGTACCAAAAATAAAAACACGCCAGAAAACGCGTCCTATCGTAATCAGCAAAGCTACTCCCAAAAGAGCTAAAATCAACTGAAGCACACCATTCAAATCAAGGGTAAAAGAAGATAATCCATCCGTAATTTCACCTGTAATTTGTGGAATGAATAAGTTGACATAATCAACCATCAGCAAAGTCAATAGACCAATTACATAAGGGATCTTATATTTCCATATATACGGAAACAAAACACCCTTCTTTTTCATACATTCACCCCCACAGCTGCAATGAATATATTGTAATTCCAATTGAAGTTTTTTTCAAGTATCCTTGATGCTTTAAATCACAAAAAAAGAAAGTGTTTTCATCCTCATGTAATTCATTTATCTTATATCAATCAAAAAAAGAAGCTCATAAAATAAGCTTCTCTATTTACGATAGTATTTAACCCATTCCATCAGTAAATCAAACCATGTCTGAACATGAGATTCATTGGTTCCTGTCCGTTCACTTGCCAATGACAACGCATGACTGCCCTGTTCGTAAAAATGAGCTTCCCACGGAACATGCTTCTCTTGAAGCATCTTTGCATAATCAAGTGATTGCCCAATTGGAACAAGTTCATCTTTAGCCGTATGCCAGATAAAAGTAGGTGGTGTATTCTGATTCACTGTATTCACAGGACTCCACTCATCCATAATCTCTTTATCAGGATCGATCGTATTATAAAATGCTTTATACATCTTGATCAATCCCGGCTGATTCTCTTTCAGCCACATCAAATAATCTTCATCAAACCTTGTTACCCCGTAACATATGACCTGAAACCATGGCTGAATACCTTTTGATAATCCTGCTTTTTCCAATAACCATTCCTCATTCCACCAGTTTCCATAGACTGCACTCAAATGACCTCCGGCAGAAAACCCGATCGTTGCAATCTTAGAAACATCGACATGCATTTCATCTGCGTGATCAGTGATCAGTTTCATGGCCATCGCTAATTCTACAAGTGAGTTAGGATAATTCGAAGATACATGATCACTGTCATAAATCAATCGTTCTCCCTCATCAATGGCTTCATCAAATGTCCAATCCGGATGCTTTTTCATCAAATCAGATGTAATGGTAGAATAAGAAAAGACAAAAGACTGAAAACCATTTTCATAAAATGCTTGAGCAACCGGTTCTCCTTCATTACTTCCTACAAGCATATAAGCCCCTCCGGGAATGACGACGATGGCAGGTCTGCTCTTATCTGATTCATGAAGATAGGCTGTTAAATAAGCGCTGTCTTTTATTTCATACTTTTTTTGAATCATTGTATTCTCCTTTATTTTTATTTTTTCTACAAAATATTATAACATATTTATCTTTTTCAACATTCAAGAAAGGTATATATATAAAGAAAAAGAGGTTCACTTCAGAGAACCTCTTTATTTCGTTATTTAATAATTGCCGGCAACCAGTGTTCATCCGGTTCAAGACCTAACAATTTCGCAACCGTGCTGGCAACATTGGCTAATCCAAAATCACCGTCAGCGATTTCCACATCGGCACCATAAATGATGAATGGAACTTTGTTCAATGTATGAGATGTCTTTGCTTTTAAAGGAGCTCCTTCCTTCTTTGGCTTTTCATACATTTCATCTGCATTACCATGGTCAGCTGTAACGATCAGAATACCATTGACCTTATCTACGGCTTTCTTGATACGAGCCAGATTCAAGTCAACACTCTCAACACCGATCACAGTCGCTTCATAATTACCTGTATGACCAACCATGTCACCATTTGGATAGTTTGTACGCAAGAAATCATATTTGCCGGATTCAATTGCTTCTACCAGCTGGTCTGTAATTTCTGCGCTCTTCATCCATGGTCTTTCTTCAAACGGTACGACATCGCTCTTAACTTCTACCCAGTCTTCCAATTCTTCTGAGAATTTCTGAGAGTTGTTACCATTCCAGAAATAAGTAACGTGACCATATTTCTGTGTTTCACTGATTGCATAAGATCTGATTCCGTGCTTTACCATAAATTCGCTCATCGTATATTTGATCTTTGGCGGATAAACAAGGAAATGCTTAGGAATCTTCAGATCGCCATCATACTGCAGCATACCTGCATACATAACATCCGGCTTTCTTACACGATCAAACTTATCAAAGTTTTCCTCATCAAAGGCCAAGGAAATTTCCTGGGCACGATCGCCTCTGAAATTATATAATACGACACTGTCGCCATCTTCGATCGTTCCAACCGGCTTGCCGTCTTTCGCAATGACAAATGCCGGAAGATCCTGATCGATCACACCTAATTCCTTGCGATACGTTTCAATCGCTTCTCTGGCACTGTTAAACTGTCTGCCTTCACCTAATACATGTGTCTTCCATCCGGCTTCTACCATCGGCCAGTTTGCCATATAACGATCCATCGTGATCTTCATACGTCCGCCACCGCTGGCAATGCAGGCATGGAACGTATCATCATTCAAACCATTCATGAAGTTTTCGATATCATCGACATAAGTCAATGCACTTGTTTCAGGAACGTCACGTCCATCTAAAAGAGCATGTACCCTGACTTCCTTAACACCATCTTCTTTTGCTCTTGCAATCAAAGCTTTTAAATGATTGATATGTGAATGCACATTACCATCTGAAAGCAAACCGATAAAATGCATCTTACCGTGATCCTTACATTTATTGATCAACTGTTTCCATGTATCTGTTTCAAAGATGTCCTTTGATTCAATTGATTCATTAACCAATTTGGCACCCTGAGAGTAAATCTGACCGCATCCTAAAGCGTTGTGTCCTACCTCTGAGTTACCCATATCACCATCGCTTGGCAAGCCGACAGCTAATCCGTGTGCCTTAATGGCCGTATGCGGACAAGTATTCATCAGTTCATCTAAATTAGGCGTATAAGCATTCGCAACAGCATTTCCAAGCTTGTTGTCACTTAAACCAACGCCATCCATTACAACTAAAACTAAAGGTCTTTTTGACATATATTCTCCTCCATATTTCCTTTACATAATATATCACTTTTTTAAAGAATTAGCACCTGATTTACTATTTTTTTCACATTTTTTCATAATTCACTCACAATTTGAATAGACTTGATTGAAAAAGGAGTGAAATTATGTGTGGTATAGCCGGTATCCTTGATGAAAACCATCATCTAGAAAACCAACAAGTGATTTTTAATGACATGATTCAGACCATGAAACACCGTGGTCCTACCAGTGACGGACTTTATCTGGAGGATCATGTCGCCCTGATGCATACCCGTTTAGCTATTGTAGATGTTGAAAAGGGATTGCAGCCGATGCAGATCAATGAATATACGATCATTTATAACGGAGAGTGCTACAACACTGAAGAATTACGCCATGATCTGGAAGAAAAGGGCATTGTTTTTCATACATCCAGTGACACCGAAGTCATCCTGCATGCTTATATTTATTATAAAGAAAATTGTCTTCAGATGATCAATGGCATATTTGCTTTCGCAATTTATGATACTAAAGAAAAATCTTTATTTTTAGCTCGTGATCCGATGGGTGTAAAGCCCTTATTTTATACGTTCGTTGACCAGATCTTACTCTTTGCCAGCGAAATCAAGACACTGCTGGCTTATCCGCTTGTCAGAGCGATCATTGATGAACACTCGATCCATCAGATTGCTTATCTGGGCCCGGGAAGGATCAGCGGCAGCGGTGTCTTTAAAAACATTTATGAAATCAAAGGCGGTGAATATGCTACTTACTCATCCTCATCCTTTCAGATACATCCTTATTATGAATTAAAAGCACAGCCTCATACCGACAGTTATGATGAAACCATCGAAAAAGTGAAATCTCTTGTCATTGATGCCATTAAACGCCAGCTTGTCAGTGATGTGAAAATCGGTGCATTTTTATCCGGTGGCTTGGATTCTTCTATCATCTGTGCCGTTGCTGCCAATCACTATAAAAAAGAAGGAAAACAATTATCAACCTTCTCATTAGAATTTGAAGAAAATGATCTTTATTTTATTCCCAATCATTTTCAACCGACCAGCGATATTCCTTATATCGATCTCATGGTTGATACGTTTAAAACCAACCATACCAAGATCAAGTTGAAAAGTGCTGATTTGATCGATGCGATCTATCGTGCTGTCGATGCCAGGGATCTTCCGGGCATGGCCGATGTCGATACAGCTCTTCTATGCTTCTGTGAAGAGGTGAAAAAGCATGTCGATGTCGTATTGTCAGGAGAATGTGCCGATGAGATCTTTGGCGGTTATCCCTGGTTTCAAGATCAAAACCGCTCCTATTTTCCATGGACGCAAAATCTTGAATATCGTCAATCCCTGCTTTTAAATCAATATCAGATTGACTATCACCATTATGTGGGTTCTCTTTATCACACCTCAATTCAAAAGGCACCGTTTCTACCAAATGCTTCTAAAGAAGATATCGCCATCCAGCAAATGACCTACCTTAATATTCACTGGTTCATGCAGACCTTGTTAGACAGAAAAGACAGGATGAGCATGGCCAACGGATTAGAGGCACGTGTTCCTTTCTGTGATACTCGAATCCTGAATTATGTTTATTCGATACCATGGGCATATAAAAACCATAACCAAAGAGAAAAAGGTCTATTAAGAGAAGCAATGAAGGATCTATTGCCACTTGAAATCAGTGAACGTAAAAAAAGTCCTTTTCCTAAGACCCATCATCCCGAATATTTAAAGATCCTGCGCCAGGAACTATTGAAAATCAGTCAAAGTGATGAGCCTTTATGGAAAATCTTTAATAAAGAAGAGGTATTAAAACTTTGTGTAGAGGAAAGCAGCACACCATGGTATGGACAATTGATGACGACCCCTCAGACGATCGCCTATCTCTTACAAATCAACTATTGGATAAAAAAATATAAGATTCAGATTCAATAAATCAAAAAAACGTGTATAATGAACATGGGTGATGACCATGGACATAAAGAAACAGGCAATCAGAATAGCCAAGAAAGAGATCATGCGGAACAAAACAGCTAAAAAAACAGTAAAGGCTGCAAGAATCAGCGGATGTCTTTTAGGCGGAACATTTCTGGCTTATATGATGACATCTTATGGAAAAAAACTTTCCGAACAAGAAAATGATATCAAACAATGAGGAGCTTTGCTCCTTTTTCATTGCAAATTCTCCCAAACCCTATATAATAAGGAGCGGTGATGATGATGAAATACTTTTTAGTATTCCTTTCCGGCGTTTTATTAGCCTGTATGCAAAGCTTCAATGGTCAGCTGAGCACTGTGATCGGTATCTATGGTACCAGCTTTCTGGTGCATCTGATCGGTGCTATCCTGATGATTCTTTATATTAAAGTCATTAAAAAAGAAAAAATACGATTAGGACCGATGCCTTTCTATATCTATGGCGGCGGTTTATGTGGATTATTGCTTGTCAGCTTTACTTCCCTTACAATTTCTCATATCGGTAATGTGCTGACCACCTGTCTTTCCATTGCCGGTCAGATTTTTCTTTCCATTCTGTTAGATCATTTTGGACTTTTTGGAGTGATCAAGAATTCTTTCAACGTAAAAAGAGTGCCTGCTTTATTGCTCATTATCTTTGGTATCTTACTTATTAATTTCGGAGGCTGACATGGAAATCTTCTATATATTATTAGCTTTATTTCTAGGCTGTCTTAACGTAGTAAATCGAACTGTTAACTTTCAGGCAACCAAGCATCTTGGAAACAACAGCGGCTGTCTGATGAACTATCTCATAGGCAGTTTGGCTTCTCTATGTGTCATTCTGGCATATCCGGAAGCTAAAACAGGTATGAATCATTTGGCTCAAGCACCTTTCTGGCTTTATTTTGGCGGTGTATTTGGCGTCATTGCATTCTTTTTAAATATTACTTCTCTGAATAAGATGAATCTATTTCAATCAGCGATCATTATCTTGATCGGTCAATTGATTGCTTCATTTCTATTAGATCTTGCTCTTGGCTATTCCTTTTCATTGATAAAGGTCATCGGTATCATCATTATGACAATCGGGGTTATTTGGGATCGAAAAGTATCTTTAACATAATAAAATGTTGGTTAAGTCTGAAATTAGTCAGATGCTGAAAATAGGAAGATGAACTCAAACTCATTATTCTTCCATTAATGAATGTTCAACTATTTTATTTCCTAATCAAGGTCTTTGTTCTAAATTTTAATAAAAATTTATCGAACAAATAGCTTTACATTATTATAATTCTTTCTATAATTTATCATATTTCTTACTTGTTCCCTTTGCTTTTTAGATATTCCTCAGATTACTGATAATTGAGCTTTCCTCGTACGACTGATCTGACTGATTCTCTTTTGTTATTTTTCTATCAAAAACATGTTTTTTATCGCTTAATCACAAGACTATTTAAAGTTTTTTATGAAAAAAGCAGTCATTGACTGCTCAGCTCTTTTCTGACCATGATAATATGTTCATTTCTAAATACTTCATAAAAGCCTTCTTTTATAAACATCGATACTGAAGGATTATCGATTGCAATATCATCACAAATGGACTGATAACCCATCCTGCTCGCCTGATCACACAAAAGCCTTAATCCTTCTTTTCCATAACCATGATGACGATATCGATCATCAATGATCACGTTTGCTATTATTTCATCATAATGCTCATCATAGCGATAACTGATTTCCCCGACATAATCTTTCTCTTCTTCAGAATACAGATAAGCATAGAATTTCTGATCGGGATTTACAACCCAACGTTCATACCACACTTGCCATTTTTCTTTAGGAAAAGAAATCATTCCTCCCCATTTTTTGTTATAAGCCATCGTATTTTCATCTGATAACCATTTTTGACGATAGCTCAATTCATCCATTCGCGGCTTTACGCAAATTAACATAATTCCTTTAGCTTTGCTATCAACAGATCAACATTTTCTTTTGTCGTCGCCCAGCTCGTACAAAGACGGATCACATTCATATCTCCTTTTCTTTCAATATGGGATACTACAAAATCTTCTTCTAATTTCTTTACTTGTTCATCATTCAATAAAACAAACTGCTGATTTGTAAATGATTCATAAGCTAAGTCAAGATGAGCCTCCCTGCATGCCTGTTTGATCTCCATTGCCAGATTGATCGCATGCTTAGAAATATCAAAATACAGATTATTTTCAAATAATTCATCAAACTGAATACCTAAAAGTCTTCCTTTTGCTAACATACCGCCTTTTTGTTTGATCATATATCTGAAATCTTTTTTCAGATCATTATTGACGATCACAACAGCTTCACCAAACAAAGCACCTACTTTTGTACCGCCAATATAGAAGACATCACTATATTTCGCAATATCTTTAAGCGTACAATCATTTTCAGGACTCATCAAACCATAGCCCAAACGTGCTCCATCAATAAACAAAGGCAAATGATAGTGACAACATACCTTATATAATTCTCTTAATTGCTTTTTTGAATACAGTGTGCCGTTTTCCGTAGGAAATGAAATATAAACCATTCCCGGCTGTACCGTATGCTCACGAGAAGAATCATGAAGATGACGTTCCATATATTCTCTGACCTGCTCACCGCTGATCGTACCATCTTCACTATCCAATACCAGGACCTTATGACCACAAGCTTCCACAGCCCCTGTTTCATGGACATTGATATGACCGCTCACCGCACTCAACACTCCCTGATAAGAACGTAAAATCGCATCGATGACCGTCAGATTAGCCTGTGTACCACCTACTAAAAAATGTACATCAGCTTTTTGATTCCCGATCGCTTTTTTTATTTTATTACGGGCACTCTCACAAATCTCATCTTCACCATAGCCACATGTCTGCATCATATTTGTTTCTGTCAAACGTTTGATAATATTCGGATGCGCTCCTTCCGTATAATCACACTCAAAATGAATCATTTTCCTTCCTCCTTCATCTTATCAATCGAGTCCTGTTTCACTCTTTCTCTTAATTTCTTAGTATAGTCAAAAGCTTCGCATTCTTCAACCCCATAGGTCAATTGGAGTTCTCTTTCAAGATCCAGCCATGTATCAAGACCTGCTTCATTATGCTGAATCAATGCTTCTAGCTTATCTAAGCATTTATAAAGCTTGGCTTCCTTTGTTTTCATCTCATTGATCTCATGAAATAAAGCCTTCAGTTCTTCATGAAAAGCTCCGCTTACACGATTTATCAGTTGATCTTGAGCCTTGATCTCAACATCTTCATCCTCCTCTGTCTTTTCAAAGGAAGGAATATCACTCGTAATGCTTTCTCCTAAATCATGAATCAAACACATCTTTATGACACGATTCATGTCAAGTTCCTTAAATTCATCACTAACCATCATAGCCATCAAAGCCACACGCCAGCTATGAGCCGCGACATCTTCATGACGCCCTTGGCTTGTCCAGCTATGACGGGTTACCTGTTTCAAATTTTCCACCGCATGCATAAAATCTAAAAATTCATTAATTTCCATAATCTCTCCTATTGATATACTACTTTAAACTCTTCACATACAAGTTTCATATCTTCACTAAATTCAAGATGGACGCTCTTCAATTCTTCTCTAAAGAATCGCTCATGGTTCTTACGCCAATCCTCCAGCGTCCGGTTACCTTCACCCTCTTTATAGGCATGTTCCTCACTAATATTTTTATAGGCTTCTATATAGACCCGTGTTGTCTGTATGATGCATACGGCCTCATCCTTTGAATCTAAAACAATGCTGTATTCACCTGCCTCGGGAAGCTTTTCACCCTCTAATTCATAAAAGACATAGGCACTGCAAGTCGCTGTTTTGATACCATTGACAACAAGCTTTGCCAGTTTATCAGGATCATCTCAAACTTCCATGCTTCATAAGGAATCGCAGGATCTTTACAAAATTCTTGCCACATTTCCTCTGCTTTCATCACTTACCCCCAAATTATAAATAAACCTATGAAACACCTTAATCATATCACGCTCTTTATCCCGGTGACAATCATCTTTTCAATCAAAAAAGGGTCTTTTTTCAGACCCTTTTAAATTTCTAATATTCTTCCTTGCTTATCAGCCAACAGCACGCTTAGCTTCAACTGATCCTTCACAACTTTACTAATCTCATTCCACTGTCTTCGTGTAAGATTCGTATCATTAAAAGCAATTGAATAATAAGTTTCATCATCATCAATACGTGTGATCAGTTCACTGATCTTATTCGGCAGTGTCTGTTTTCTTCCACGCTTGACACCCTGAACCTGAATGATCCATTTTCTTTCGCCATTCTGAGCCACCAGCTCATTCTTTTCTTCACTGAACGTATAACCGTTCTCGTCTAACCACGATTTCAAAAGATTATTCAAATCTTCCGTATTCCGCTTCATCTTCGCTTTCTTAGACGCTAATTTTTCCTCATACGTCTTAGATGGTCTTCCTCTTTTCTTATTAGGAAAACGCTGCGCACGATCTAAATCATCAACATGAAATCGTATAATCAAATGTGAACCATAACCTGTCGTTCCCTTAGGTGTCTTGATGATCTCATCACCTTCTAATGTCAGCTTATACATTGCCTGACAACAAGTGGGCATCGTCGCATGATTGGGCGATATTTCCTGATGTAATGCTTTACTGGAAATCTCAATCTCATGCAAGCCTGCTTTCCTTGCTTCTTCCTTCTTTGATTCAATTGCATATAAGTAATCTTTAATACCCGGACCTTTCATAATTAATCCCTCCTTCAATAAAAACATTGTAAGACTTTTCGTTTGTCGAAAACACGCACATTATGGTGCTTCTTTAATTTTTTTTGATTTTTGTATATAATAATGTAAGAGGTAACTATGAAAAAATCACAATTTAAGAAATACTTACATATTTTTGATAAGTTAGAAACAGATTCATTCACTCATAACACGGTATTTGAAGCTTTTCTTTCATGTATCAACGAGAAAGATCTCATACTTTCTAAAAAGGAATTTCATCAATTACTTGATTTTCTCATTGCTTCAAAGAATATAAAAATATTAAAAAACGGCTTTGATCTTTCCCAGCCTCTCTATATTTTCGCCAAAAGCTCCCATGATTCAAAGCTGGAAGCTTTGTCTTTATTTGAAGCTCTCATCCAGAAAGAAGAAACCCGTGCTTATTTTAAGACCCATTTAAATGAACCTTTATCTCTACGCTTCATTGATGAAGAATTCCGCCCGATCATCCTTGAAACGCTTTTATTAAAAAAAACAGACCATGTCCGTATTTTCGAACCCAAATGGCTTTATGAATATCAATGGATCCTCGAGGATACAGTAAAAGGTCTTAACTGTTCTGATTGTCTAAAAGCCTGTTATACTCATGACTTATATAGTCATCAAAAGCTGCAGTATCGCAATGAAGGTTCACCGATCGTCAATTATCAGCATTTAAAAGACATGTTAGATATTTTTCCACAAAAAGGGGTTCCTGTTGATCGGGATTGTTCCAAGGATCTGCAAGTCTTTTTCAAAGACTGCCTGTTTAATGAATTTCATCATTCCTGCTGCATCTGTCAGGCGGCTTTGCCACACATGCTGATTGCTTCACATATCAAGCCTTTCCGTGATTGTGGATATCTGATCGAAGCCATGGATTCAAACAATGGATTACTGCTTTGCCGCAATCATGACTATCTTTTCGATCAGGGCTATATCAGCTTTGATGAACAGGGACATCTGCTTATCTGCGATGAGCTTCAGGATAAAAAAGAAATCTATCAGTTAAAAGAAGATTTCAAATTAGATCATACTCACATGAATGCATCACGAAAGCTTTTTCTTGAATATCATCGCCATCATATCTATAAAAAATAATGCTTAACAAAAACAGGACACCTAAGTGTCCTGTTTTTGCATCTTTTTATAATGTTTATTCTTCATCATCTAATGCGAAGATTTGTTCGCCGTCCTGAGAAATCAGAAGTTTTCCTCTTGCATAGTTCATCGCATAGTTAGGATCCTGAAGCATTTCTTTCTGTTCTTCCAGACTTGCCGTTTCATCATCGATCTGAGCTGAAAGTGTTTCTGCCTCATCAATCCTATCCTTGATTTCTTTTGTTGTTAATAATTCGTTAACAACATTGAAAACGAACCAGAAGGAACAAGCAATTAACAAGATACTTTTTAAATGATAATTAAACCTTCTCATTTTTACGTTTCTTTTTGCGTTGCTCATTCTTTAGTTTCGACCTCCTTCTTTTTTCCCTTTGCTTTTCTATTATAGCATAGATTTTCTTTTTCGCAAAACCCAGTTTTTTCTTTAATGGCCGAAACATCTTTTTTATATAGAAAAACAGGGGCAAAAGCATCTCATAAAATAAGTGATAATAAAGATAAAGACCCCATAGAAAGACCGCCATTAAATAAAAATGTGTCATACCACCATTGATACAGTATAAGCCATAATAAAAAAGAAGGGTACAAAACATCGAAAAGAAGATATATAGAAAAGCTTTAAAAACAGAAGCAAAGGCAATACTGCAAAGAGATAAAAAGCTAAACAAAAATCCAAAAACTGCTCCTGCAAGCAGATGATATCCTAAAGAAATCATCTGTTCATACAGATTCATTTGAATAGTCTTGAAAACAGCGATTCTTTGTTTTTATGAGCTGTGGTATATTCTATGCCATCGATATTTCCTTTGATGATGACATCCCCATGCTCAGTATCCAGCTTATTCAATGATAATTCACTTCCTTTTATACACATCCATCCTAATGTCGTTTCTAAGATAAATTCGTTTTCATCAAAACGCTCTACATTTTTTACTCCGGATAATTCAAGAATCTTCCTTTCTTTACAGATAAAATTGTGATACGGATTCGTTTCAAACTTCAGTGCATTTTCCATGGTTCACTCCCCTTGTTCATTGTATGAATGTAAATCAATAATAGAACCTTATAATAAAGAGTCAAAAGTATGATCATATCTTATTAATGAATTGAGTTAATAAAAAGATGACAATTATGCACGGATTTCATAAGATGTCATCTCTTTTTTATTTAAATTTATGTAATCAAGTTGTTTTCAGATAAATATCAGCTTAGCTTTCACTTTGTTTCTTTTCACCGATACTTAACAAGATATTTAATAAGATACCAAAGATTGCTGCTCCGGCAATGCAAGGAATCTGCAAGCCAAAGAATGGGATATTACCTCCGAAAGCATAGTTGCCACCGATACCGATCACCATGATTGCCGCAATGACCGCAATATTTTTTGAAGAGAACATATCCACTTTCTTTTCGATCATGATAGCGATTCCCTGTGCGGCGATTGCTCCGAACAGATAGATTTCAAGACCGCCGATCACAGCCAATGGGATACCATAGATGACTTGAATAAGTGGTGTAAAGAAACTGATGATCATCGCAAAGATTGCTGCAACGACCAGCACTGAAGTAGAGAAGACCTTCGTAATTGCCATCGTCGAGATATTTTCACCGTAGTTGGTTCCGGCAGGACCTCCAACAACACCGGAGATCATATCACAGATACCATCACCGATCAGGTTGCGGTCCAACAGGTCAACCAGGTGATACTTTTTATTGACGCCTTTACGTTTTGCCACATTATTTACATAGATATCCAGCTGATACATATGGGCTGTTGATTCCGGTATCGTTGCAATCGCAATAGGCATGATAGCAGCAACTGCTGTCCATGACACTTTAGGCAAAGAAAAAGCAGGAACAGCAAAGAGAGAACCATCTCCGAGTTTCCAAATAGAAGCTTCTAATGCTGCTGCAGGCATTTCTCTAAAGAGATTTACATCTGCAATCAGATAACAAGCAGCTGCGAACAGACATCCTGTCAATGCGCCAAGCAGTAATGGCAGCTGTCCTAAAAAGCCTTTTAAATATTTGGAATAAAGAATCGTAGAAATCAAAGTTACCAGAGCCACAACAATCCAAAGATTACTTTCAATCGTTGCTGTTTCTACATTCGGAATAGCGTCACTCAATGCATTTCCTGCCAAAGTTAAACCAATGATCATCGCAACAGGTCCTGTTACCGAAGCCGGTAGGATCTTTTCTACAGCCTTGCTGCCAAAGAATCGAACGAGCAGGCCTGCTGCAATTGAAACAAGACCGGAAAGAATGATACCAAACTGGGCATACTGGATTGCTTCTGTGGGAAGAATACCATCCACCTTGACAAAGCCCTCAGCCGCACACATACTGGATATAGCGGTCAGATAAGCAAAGCTTGAACCGTAATAGAGAGGAATCTTTCTTCCGGTAATAACAATGAAGAACAATGTCGCAAGCCCGCTGGCAAAAATGGTGGTCGATACCTGAAAGCCAGTTACCAAAGCTACTGTGACGGTAGCAGGGAACATGACAATCACTTGCTGGATCGCATAGAGTATCAATTTCCCAAGCGTAGGGTTCTCATCAGGCAAATAGCCTTCTGAAGCAAAAGTGTTTTCTTTTCGCATCAAAGATGTCTCCTTTCTATGAATTCCTGCCTCTTTAAAAAGGAGTTTTCTGCTCAACAAAAAGACATTACCGATATCCCCTAATGTCCTATATTTCACAAAAAAGTCCATGAAACTCAGAATCCATTTTTTTGATAATATCATAAAATCAAATAAAATGCTACAAAAAAATGATTTTTTTCAAATTTTCATCCGATCATCAAAAAAAAGATGGCTATTCACCATCTTCACTCATTCTTCTTATTATTATCTCAAATCAGCATAAAGCATCCATACCACCATCCAGACGAATACCGGATCCCATCATATGAGAGGATACATCTGAAGCCAGATAGAGCGCTAAATTAGCAACCTCTTCCGGTTTGCAGTATCTCTTATCCAAATACTGTGCACCAAAGATCTGTTCAGCTTCTTGATGCGTCTTCGTATCACCAAAGGTATTCTTTTCGATTCTTCCGATCATCGGTGTATCGACCCCTCCCGGACAGATATAATTACAGTGGATACCATGAGGACCCAGCTCAAGAGCTACCGTTTTTGTCAGACCTGCTACCGCATGCTTCGATGAGCAATAAGCACTCATTCCCGGAGATGTCGTATAGCTTCCGTTCGATGCGATCGTAACGATGGCACCATTACCATTTTTGATAAGGTAAGGAGCTGCATATTTCATCACAAACATAACACTAAAGACATTGATCTGATATACCTTCATATAGTCTTCCATCGTACAGTCCTGAATCTCTTGATACTTTCCTTCATAGCCTGCATTTGGAATAACGATATCTATCTTGCCAAAATGTTCATAGGCACGATCGATCCAGTTTTTTACCTGTTCTTCCTGGGTTACATCAACAACTGAGGTAAACAATTTATCTTTTGGAATATCCAAGGTAGGAACAAAAGCATCCAGCTTTTTCTGGCTCGTTGAAGAAATCGCCAATTTACATCCTTCACTGGCAAAAGCACGGCACAATGCCTGTCCGATGCCGCCTGTTGAACCGTTGATCAAGACAACCTTATCCGTTAATTTTAAATCCATACAAAACCATCCTTTCTTATGCTTTAAAAGTTTATCTTCACTAACAATTAGATTTTATCACCCGTCCATAAACGTGTAAAGTAAGATGATTCTTGGACATCTATGAAAAAAATCCACATACCTGTGGATTCATTCCATGAATACTTCAGACATTTAAGCTCATTCGCTCTCTTTTTCTTCCCTTTTCTTCTCCTCAATAACTTCAAACATAAGATTTGCCTGCTGCTTATTGACCTGCTTTGCCAGCATCAGGACCCGGATCGTCAATTCCTTCTGTCCAAAGTATATCGTCAGAATATCATTTTCTTTGACTTCACTGCTTGGTTTCGCAATACGTCCATTGATCAATACACGCTGATTATCTGCCAATTCTTTACCGATTGCACGTCTTTTTGATATTCTTGCTACTTTCAGATATTTATCTAAACGCATAATCCACCTCTAGATAAGTTTATCAGTTTATGAATAAAATTACAATTGGTATTTAATTGACAAAAAAGCTGTAAAAGCTTCTACTTTAGGAAAATCTGTCTGTGCTGAAGAAATGATGACAAAGCTTCCCTGCCAGTATCCTTCTATGACGATCGGATAGATGACCCCATTGACCTCATTGACATCACTTACAAATATTTTTTCATTTTTAAATGGAGTGATACGATATACCTGACATTTGCTTATAAACTTTGGATTTACATCTTCTTCAATACCTAATGCTGCCTGATGGATAAAATATACTTTTGTTTTATAGATGTCCTGGAGCGTTTCACATATCTTTAAAATGTCATTTTCTTTTGAGCTTAACGTATCAAATTTTTCTAATATGATTTTTTCATTCTCAATATAAAATTCAATAGAATCTCCCTCTTTCAAATGATATTGTTTCCTTATCTCTTTTGGAATTACTAATCTTCCAAGATCATCCAGTCTTCTTACGATACCTGTAGCTTTCATCTTCATGCCTCCATAACTGATGTCATGCTAGTAGTATCGGCAATTTGTTGGAATCTATACACAAAGCAAAAGAATTATGCTTTCAATGCTTCTTTGCTTCTTTCTATGACCTCAATAACCTTTTCTAACCATTGATTTCTCTTAGGTATCTTAAATTTCATCTTAGAATTACTGTAACGGACAACGATTTCTCTTGAAATAGAAGTAATGATCTCAAAAAGCTTTACACCATCCATCTTATCTGAATAGGATTTTGTGAAGATCAATTCAACTTCCTTTGGATATTCCTTAAATGACTCTACACCTTCTTCATTTACTAAAATATCCAATCGTCTTTTTTCAAACAAATACTGGACTTCTTTTGGCAGCTTACCAAAGTTATCTTTCGTTTCTTCCATCATCGTCAATAATTCCTCTTTAGTCTGAATCTTATCAATATTCTGATAGAAGGTAATTTTCTCATAATCCTCATCACTGAAATGTTTCGGAATATAGGCATCCACCGATACATTGGTCTTGATGATTTCTTTCGGTTCTTCTTTTTTGATACCTTTTTCTTCACTGATTGCCTCATTCAACATCTCAATGTACATATCCATACCTACGGTATCAATGAATCCGGCCTGCTTATCACCTAACATATCACCGGCTCCACGTATCGTCAAATCACGCATGGCTATCTTATAACCGCTTCCTAAGGTCGCAAACTCTTTGATGGCCTTTAAACGTTTTTGGGCTACTTCACTGAGCTGTTTATTCGGTTTATAGAAGAGATAAGCATAAGCCAGACGATCACTTCGTCCAACACGTCCTTTGATCTGATACAGCTGACTTAAGCCAAACGTGTCGGCATTTTCAATAATGATCGTATTGGCATTCGGTATATCAATTCCGGTTTCAATGATCGTCGTACATACCAGGACCTTAAACTCATTGTTGATGAAACGGACCATGACATCTTCAATTGATTCCTTATCCATCTTTCCATGCACGACACCTACATCCACATCCAGATCTTTACGGATCTTGTTTGCGACAGAATAAATATTGTTCACATTGTTGTAAAGATAGAAGACCTGACCGTCACGGGCTAATTCACGCTGGATGATCTCATTGATCATACGCGGATTTTTCTCAAGCACATAGGTTTGGACGCTTTGACGGTTTTTTGGCGGTGTTTCCAATTGGGATAAGCCACGCACTCCGATCAGTGACATCTGAAGCGTACGCGGGATCGGCGTTGCGGATAAAGATAGCACATCGATACTGCTTTTTAATTCCTTGATCCTTTCTTTGTGCTGGACACCAAAGCGCTGTTCCTCATCAATGATCAAAAAGCCCAGATCCTTAAAAACGACATCCTTGCTTAAGATACGATGTGTTCCGATCAATATA
This sequence comes from Traorella sp. mt218, assembly GCF_055420025.1. NCBI lineage: Bacteria > Bacillati > Bacillota > Erysipelotrichia > Erysipelotrichales > Erysipelotrichaceae > Traorella > Traorella sp. mt218. The sequence continues at coordinate 73,289 of NZ_JBVAYM010000004.1, read as the reverse complement.
TCAACTTTGCCCTCTTTTAGATCCCTGAGAATACGCGTCTGTTCCTTTGGTGTCACAAAACGATTCAATACTTCGATATTGACCGCTTCATTTTGAAAACGATGTTTAAACACTTTATAATGCTGCTGGCTCAAGATCGTTGTCGGACATAGAAAGGCCACCTGTTTTTGATCGCTTACAGCCTTATAAGCACCACGTATGGCCACTTCTGTTTTCCCGAAGCCAACATCGCCACACAACAGACGATCCATCGGCTTACCGGATTCCATATCTCTTTTCATCTCTGCGACAGCCTGTTTTTGATCATCAGTGAGCTCATATTCAAATTCATCTTCAAAACGTTTCTGATCTTCACTGTCCTTTGAAAAAGCAAAGCCGATATTTTCTTCACGCAGTGAATACAAGGCCACCAGGCGCTGTGCCAGCTCTTTGATATCCTCACTGATCTTCTTTTTCGTATTCTGCCATTCCTTGCTTCCAAGCTTATTCAGCTTCGGAACAGCTCCCTCTTTTGAGATAAACTTACGCACTAAGCGGAATTGTTCCAAAGGAACAAATAAGACATCATCATTTCGGAAGATGATCTGCAGATAATCTTTATGTAATCCATTAAATTCACGCGTCACGATACCATTATACATACCGATACCATGCTGCTGATGGACGACATAATCCCCTTTCTGCAGCTGTTCATAACTTGTCAGGGCCTGTGCTTTATTAAACTTGTTCGTATGCCGGCCAATGATCCTGCGCTCATTAAACAATTCTTTTGAAGAATAGACGATGACATGTTCTTTGGTACATGAAAAGCCTTCATATAAATCTTTCTTGACAATAAACAGCCCTCGTTTCAAAGGTTCTTTTTCATCAAGAACAACCGCCTTTTCATGCATGTTTTTTAATGTTTCACAAACAAGTGTACTTTCAGTTTCATTTAAACATAAAAGTACCGTATTCTCTTTCGCTTCTTCAATGATCCTTTTTAGTTTCAATTCTAAAGACAGATCCGCCATATCCAGCTGTTGGATGCCGCTGATGATATAACTGTGCATATCCACAAATGACTGAAATTCAACAACCTTCTTTGAACCCAAAGCTTTCTGAAGCGAGGCAAATAAAGAGTAGATCGGTAATGCCCTGCCCTCTTTGACCAACTCCTGTACATAGGCAATCGTTTCTTCCTGAATACGCTTGATCTTTTCTTCTACATCATCAATGCTGCTTAAATAAATGGTCGCATCAAAATAATCCTTGATCGTCGTTTCATGGGAACACAAGGCATAATAACGATAATAATGATTTTCTTTGACATGATTCATCAAACCGTCAAAATCCGCATTGATCGTTTCATCCAACGTTTGATTGATCAATTCACTATGATCCCTCTTTGCTTTTTCCAGTTTTTCATTTCCGCTGGCAATGATCTGCGCAATATCATCATCACTGAATAATAGATCACTGGCAGGTATGATCTTCACTTCATCAACTAGTGAGATCGTACGCTGCGTCACAACATCAAAATAACGAATGCTTTCAATTTCATTATCAAAAAACTCAATACGTATAGGATCATTCTGATTCATCGAAAAGACATCAATGATACCTCCACGATGCGCATAGGTCAAAGGCTGATCCACTCTGGCCGTCATCTCATACCCGGCATAAAAAAGACGCTCTTTCAGCTCATCCATCGAAATTGTCTGATTCACTTTCAGATGAAGCGAGCACTGTCGGAAAAAATCAACACTTGGCAGATAACGAATCAGTCCGGCCGCATGCGTGATCACGATATCTGCTTCCCCTTCCAGCATCGCATTCATCGTTTCTAATTGAACAGCCTTGCTTTCCGGAGAAGAAGCGATGGCTTCGACGCGCAAAGAATCCTCTACGCTGAAAAGCAGCACTTTGGCTGAGGTAAGGGGGATCAATCTGTCCATCAGTTTTTGTGCTGTATATTGGTTGCTTTTTACGATCAGCATTCTTTTTTTCTTCTGCTCATAAGTGGCCGCAATCAGCAGTACTTCCTCGATCGGATTGAGATTCCCGATCTCATTGCCATCACGAAGCAAGACCTCTACTGCAGGGTTATGCGCCAGCTTTTCTAATATCCGCTTCAATTGTACTCTCCCATGACACGTTCAAACGGTTTTGATATAAAATCCACAGCTGCACGGCTCGCCCTTTGCAACGCATCCTCAAAAAGCGTCTGATCCTCTTTCGCTATCTTTCCAAGTACATAATCCTTTGTATCAATGAGCTTATTGTTGCCGATACCGATCCGAATACGCTTAAATTCCTGTGTTCCTAAATGAGCTATGATATTTTTTAAGCCATTCTGTCCGCCGCTGCTTCCTTTCATACGCAAACGAATCTTCCCGATAGGCAGATCCAGATCATCTACCAAAACACAGATATTCTCAATCGGAATATCATAAAAACGTACACAGGCACCTACAGCTTCTCCTGAAAGATTCATATAGGTCTGCGGCTTCATCAATATGACCTTTTCACCATTCACAAAACCAGTCGCTAATTCAGCCTTAAACTTTTTTGTATCAAAACACAGGTTACATGCTTCCGCAACCTTATCAATACACATAAAACCTGCATTATGGCGTGTTTTTTCATATTCTTTCCCCGGATTTCCAAGTCCAACGATTAACTTCATCCGATCACCCCTTTCAACAACAAATCAATCAATACCCCGCTCATGACCGCAACGATACCGATATATAAAACGATCAGCCAGTTTTCTTTCATATTTTTATTATTCTTAAACAACACGGCCAATCCTACTCCGGCACCGCTGCACAAACCGGCAATCATGCTGCCAAATGTCAAAGCGTCCAACATATACAACTGAACCATCAAGATCGAAATAGCACAATTTGGAATAAAACCAACGATAGTTGCGATCACCGGCTGTAAATAAGGATGGACAGCCAATAAGGCACTTAACCGATCTTCACCAATAAAGTAAATGATGATTCCTAAGATTACATTGATCAAAAAGATAAAGAAGACCGTCTTTGCCGTCTTATTCAAAGCATTCACGAAACTATTCGATGAACAGTTACACAAGCCCTCAACTTCAATCTCAAAATCATCCTCATCATTCACCTGCTTATGTATCACAAAGTCAATCAGATAACCTGCTATTAAAGCAATCACGATCTTACAGATCAAAAATAAACCTAATTGACGATACTCACCTGGATTTGAAAGAAACATCGGCAGAGCTTCATCACTGGTCGATATGAAACAAGCAACCAGAGTACCGACACTGATGCCATTTTGCGCATACAGGCTGGCTGCGATCACACTAAAGCCACACTGTGGAATACAGCCCAACAATGCACCAAACAAAGGTCCCAAATGCTTCAGAAATAAAAAGTTCAACTTATATACAGAAGACTTCTTTTCAATAAAATCAAGCACAAGATAAGACAAATATAAAAACGGTACTATTTTTAATGTATCAATAAGTGCATCTAACAGAACATCTACCATAATTTCCTCCAACTGTCCTTATATTATAATCGTTTTTTTGCCGATTTCAAATTATATTCTAAAAAACTCAAAGAAAAGCTGAATCTTCATCCAGCCTTTCTTAACTCATTTTCAAATATTTTAATTATCATTTCCAACCGTTCAAGCAAAGATGCATCAAAACGATAATACACCTCATACTCATGATCGATCAAAATACGCAATATATTCTCTTTATAATAATAAAGATCAAATGATTCTTCATCTTCATTATCATAATGAATCGTCATGATTATATCATCATTTACAGAAACTTGATCAATTTGTTCATAATCAGCACTTGTGATCATCTGACGTGCTTCTTGCCGATATGACATCACAATATCATAAATGGCTTCATCACTCACTCCTTCATGATCATCTTCATAAAACCATTGATCACAAACATTCACTAAATCAGAACTTTCATATACACAACTGACATCATAAGATCCACGATTCAAATCATCAATGACCTGATCCATGACCGTTTCTTTCTTAAAACAGCCACCCAACAAAAGAAGAAACAACAAGAAAATCTTTTTCATCTTTCGATCATTTTTGTTATCGACAAATGAAAACAGCTGACCGGTATCAAAAGAATAAAAGCAACCGGAACAAACATTGACGCAAACACCGGAAAGAAACCTCCAAGAACAGCAATGACAAAAACGATGCCATAACAGAAGATTAATTCTTTCTTCTGACCTTTAAGAAAGATATCCCAATAACCAATCCCATTCTTCAACACTTTAAAGAAATGGAAATACAGGAAAAACCCACCATAAAAGATCAAACCAGCCAAAATATAGGGATTGCTGATGAGTGTTGTCATAAAGAAAGTAAATGACAACTGTGAGATACCCGTGCCATAATCAAAAAGTCCACGATTCCATATAAAACTAATAATTATCCATATTACAGGAACCGAACATAAAGCTGCCAATAAAGATACGTATAAACGCTTCTTTAGATTTGTCATTTTTCCTCCTTTCCATATTTAAAGAGTCAACATATCTGCATTTCATACACTATCTTTTTTCAACAATTGATCATCTTATAAAAATCATCGATCAAAGCAAAAAGGATAATAGAATCAGGGCTACGATTGCTAATGCAATATAGATCACTACCTTATCACTTTTCTTTTTAGGCTTAACTTCATCATCAAAATGTTTTACTTTTCTTGATTCCAATTCCAGCGTTTCAGCTTCTTTTCTATACAGATCTTGTATTCTTGAATTTTTAATCATATCGTTCTCTCCTTTCTATCTTATCTTCTAACTATATTTTAACCGAATTCCCTTTAAATAACAAACATAAGTGACAGAATTGATAGTATAAATTTCTTTCATTTATACATGTATGATCTTTTCTTCATCTAAATCAATGATATAATCAAAATCATCATTTTTAATATTTCTATGCGTAATCATGATCACAGTTCCTTTTAATTTCAAAATATTTGAATAAAAATAATCCAAATACTTCTTATCTAAGCTATTTTCAAATTCATCATATATATTGATAAAGGATTCATTCACCAATGCCCTGCATAAAGAAATTCGTTGTAACTGTCCTCCGGAAAAATTTGATCCACTGTTGATTGCAACTGTATCAGCACCCTTTTCAAAATCATTAAACAAATCATCGATTAGATGTTCTACTCTATCATCGAAGAATAAAACATTATTCCTGATCGTATCATTGAATAATTTGGGATTTTGAAAACTCACGGATACGAAACGATTCTTAATCAAACGACTTTCTTCACCTCCTACTTGTACTTTCCCGCCTGATGGTTCCAACAATCCACAAATAAGTTTTACTAATGTTGTCTTTCCTGTTCCATTACCCCCAATGATCGCTACTTTTGAGCCATAGGGAATCACACCATTCAATTCTTTGATAATTCTTTTATCACCATAAGAAAACGATAAATGATCAAAGGTTATATCATAATGGTTTATTTTCTTCACTTTCAAATCAACCTTTACACTGATCATATCATCCAGACGCCTGCTTGCTTCCTTGAAACGACCAACCACCGCAACATTTGATACAACCTCTTGGATGATCATAAAAAGATTTCCTGAATATAATACAAGACTTGTGATACTTCCCGGATTTATCGTTGAATGGAATACGGATAAAACTAAGATCGAAGCCGTTACGACCACCCCAAATAAACTAATCAATAAACCGTATCCCACAACCCTGAAATCATATCTTATCTTTTCTTTCTGCCATTGATCTTCGATCTTCTCATGTCTGGATAAAACATTTCCAAAAGCATTAAAAATGGAAATATTATCAATATTATTTATGATATCATAGGCGGAGTCTTTTACTTTTGAAAGAGATGATAATTCCGCATTTGCACTTTTCGATAATACCTTAGAACTCTTCATTGAAAGATATACCATCATAAATGCTAACGGTAATAATACCGCAGTAATCAGCCAATCAATTTTTGCCATATAATAGATAGTGATCAACACTGTTGGCAAACTTAATGAAATCCAGGATATCAAACTACTTAATGCATTTTCAAATGTATCGGTCGCATCAACAATGCGGGTCATATACTGACTATTTTCAAAATTACCAAAATTCGGATTCAACATCGCCAACCCAAGAGAATAAGATCTTGTATTCGATAAAAGATGTACCTTGATTGTTGCTTTTATATAAGAAGATATCAATTTAAAGATGATATAGAATAACCTTAAAACAACAAAAAGAAGAATATACCTTACAACATCATCACTTAATAAATGATCAACGACCATACCAATCACATAGGTAGGATATACACTTAAAAACGAAATAACAATATTAAATAGTATTAAAATACTTATGCTCATTCTTTCTTTTTTAAGAATCTTTTTATAACTCTTTTCTGTGTGCATACAATCCCCTTATGGATCATAAAAAGAAAAAATCTATCAACTTCTTCTTTCTATACATAAATCATTATCGTATTAATAAACCGGTCCTTCAACTTTAGCAACATAGGCAACTATCGGAAAATCAATAGAAGAAGGATCAAAATATAACAATTCATCAAATGTTTCTTCATATGCCCCATCTTTATAGAATATTCCATAAACAACAGGTGTTTCTTCATCATCTAATATTACTTCCGGATCATATACCCACTTAAATTCATACCCGGCTTCTTTTGCTTTTACATAATAATCATCTTCAAAAACATAATCTCCGTCAGAATTATTACGCATATAGATATTTCCATCATATACAGGCTCTTTCAATATAAATTCAACCTTATCTTCTGATTTATCTTCTATTCGCTTACCATCAGCTGAAAGTTTTTTCTCCCATGTTTTTTCATCTAAATCAAATAAAACCATCGATACATTCACCGTATTATTTGATAAGACATTGATACATACATCATTATCTTCATTAACAGAAATCTCTAATTTATCTTCATCATAGACTTCATCTGACTGATAAATTTCCTGACTCTCAACATCATTCATCCTATTTTCATTTGATTCGACATCTTTATTCTCATTTTCACAGGCTGTAAGCATCAAGATGCATAAGAATATCATTATCTTTTTCATATCGTTACCTGCCTTACTCTTTATCTTTTAAACAAGTACAAAAACTTTATCCGATCGTATTATCAACAATCTCAAAATTCTGTGTATCTGTATTTAATTTCATGATCACATCACTTTCATATGCAATCTTTTCTGAATGAGTTACCATAATTACGCATTTATGATCTTCATGAGCAATCTTCTTAAATACTTCTATGATCGTTTCACTCGTCTTTGCATCTAAATTCCCTGTTGGCTCATCTGCCATAATCACATCTACATTCGTTGATATGGCACGTGCTATTGCTACTCGCTGCTGCTCACCTCCACTTAACCGGTTGATCCTTCTTGTTGCCTTGCTGCCATCGATCCCTACGCTTTCCAGCACCTTTAATGCAAAAGCTTTCATATCTTTTTCCATTTCATTATCAGTAATCGACATGGCAACCATCACATTCTCCACCGCATTCATATACGGAATCAGATTATAACTTTGAAAAACGATTCCGATCTTATTTCTTCGATATTTTTCATAACCTATTTCCGCAATGCTTTTTCCTTCAAAAAGAATCTCTCCTCTTTCCGGTTTATCCAATGCAGCTATCAGTGACAGAAAAGTCGTCTTACCGGATCCGCTTGCACCTAGGATCGTATAGAACTTTCCTTTATCAAACGATACATTTACATCATTCAAGATCACCTTTCTGGCATCACCATCAGGATATGTAAAGTATAAATCTTTAGTTTCTAATATATTCATAACATCTCCTACATCAATATCTTTTTAGGTTCTATTCTTAACACATACATAACCGGAATTATGGAGGACAATAAGATAACGACAATACTAATTCCATATACGCTGATGACATAAGTGGCATCCAACGTAAATGTAATCTGTTCCGCAACATCATCAATTTGCAGATTCTCTCTGTTCACTGAACCAATTTCTTCTAATTTTAACTGCATTGTTTCTTCTTCCTGCATTAAAGATGATTCCAAAACCTGATCTGTAATCACACTGCCTAATTTAATTCCACTTAATAAAGATAAACTTACTGCCAGCATTGAAATGATGAAAACTTCTAATACAATCTGAGTAATCATCTTCCACTTCTTTTCTCCCAATGAAACATAAATTCCAATCTCATGTTTTCTATCCTTTAAAAACATGACGATGACTAATGTCAAAATGACAACTGAAACAATAATTGAAACGATTAAAACGATATTAGCAATCGTTGATAAGCTCTCAACAGGTCCTGCAACGACATCATATGTATCTCTGGAAGTAAAAAACTCAAAATTAATGAACCCTTTATCTGCATATTCTTTTTTTATTGTATTAACATACATATCTAATTTATCAGGATCATTTAAATCGATTGACATCGAATTTAAAAATATATAATTACTTTTTCGAATTTTTTGATTAGCTGATCGATATTCATCTACATAAGGCTGAAATTCGTTATATTCATCTATCAGTAAAGTAAGTGGAACATAAGCATTTGTATCCATAGCTGATGTATAAGTTGTTACTTGCTTTCCATCTATCTCTACTATTGACGGAGTAAATGAATTATCTCTTAATTCCTCTAAATTTTTATAAAAACCTATAATTTCATATTCAGTTTCAACCTCATAAAACACATCATAATAACCAAACCCTGAAATACTTTCAAATTTTGGAACACGTAACTGTCTGACAAGTGTTATTTTATCACCAATATTTAATTCTTTTTGTTCTCTATTACAAACATAGTAGTATTCACCATCTCCTGAATCATATTCTCTTGAAATATACTCACATGTATCATTCACACTTTTAAAATTTTCATTAAGGATAATAACATTAGCTTTCTGATTTATTTCTTCTTCTGTAAATGTTCTTCCTTCTGTAATCGAGATACGTTCATATTTAATATCTCCAAAATTTGGCTGAATCACCCCCATTACTCGCACACTAACTAAAGGATCAATATCCTCTACTTCACTATAATTCGCATATTCATATGGATTCACAATATCTCGTGATTCATATGAAGGATATTCATACATATAATCACTATATTGAATATCTTCATTATCTGAAATATTCTCAAATATATCTGTAATATCGAACATCTCTTGTACTATTTTATTTTCATAATTTAGTAAATAATCATTGATTTCATCATTCAATTTATCATTCGCATGAATTGTTATCAATGCACCTAGTTTTTGCTTGATATCATTTCTTACAGAAATTGTCGACTGCATGATTGCATATGAACCACAAACCAGATTACCAAGTAAAAAGACAATTAAAAATAAAAGTAATGATTTTGATGGTTTTCTAATTATACTTATGATGCTTCTTTTAAAAAATTTCATTGTATCCTTCCCCCTCTCTTTTCAATTGTTAGCGATTACACTTATATTATAACAGTTTCAAGATCTGTTGTAACTGTTTTCTTGCCATCTTATTATAAAAATAACCCTGAGTATCTATGTTCAGGGTTATGTAAGTTATATTTTTTTTATTATTTATACAACTACCGTTGAAGTTTTTAAATCAATCCAATTAGTACTTCCTGAATTTTTATATTGTAATGTATATGTTACCGAAACACTATCTGATCCATTTGTTTTCACAACTTTTGAAATTCTAGCATTAATCAATGAAGTTTTGCTACCATTAAGGTAAACTGTAACTGAACTAAAACTTAAATTCACATTTGATACGGTTGATGTTACACCACTCTCTGTAACTGTATAACTTCCAGTTAATGTGAATTTAAATGTAACTGTATTACCTTTATCAATCTTATCGTTTGGTTCTGAAAATGACTTGCTAACTGGCACCGTATATGTGCGGGCAAATGGGGTAATAGTATTTTCATTTGCTGCAGTTACTGAAACCATGTTCAATGAACAAAATGTACATAACATTAAACTAAGAACACTAATCCCTTTCATTAGTTTTTTAAACATAACAATACCTCCTGTTTCTCATTTAATTTAAAACTTAATGATTTTCAAAAACCTTTTCATTATATATCCAATTCCAGTCTTTCTAATTCTTCATAAGTCCTTTTCATTATGATTTCCTCCTACTATAAACAGAAAAGTTGATTCATTTCTCTTTGTTTACGCTTACATTATAAAATGTAATAGTTTCTCAAAACAAATTTATTTTCACGTGATACTTTACCTTGTTATTTTGCTTAATTTCTTTATAAGGATACAAAAAAAGAAAGAAATTTGTTATGTGTTTTTAATTAACAAACATATTTTCTTTCTTGTTGGTATTAGACATACATAATTCACGTGAATTTACATATTTTCCAATAAAAATATTTTTTCTTTTTGATAGAAAAATCCTTTTTCATAATCTTTTCTTTTTTCCAACAGCTCTATCACAATATCAATGTAGAATATTGATAACTCTAAATCTTCCTGATTTTTATAATATTCATATACTTTAATTGCCTTTTCTATCAATCGATCATTTGGTACTTTATCATATTGTGCTACGATCATTTCATAAAGATTCCATAACATTTTTAATTCTCTATCTAAATGAAAATGATTCATCTTCACGATCCAGCTATTTGCATTATTTATGTCTCCTAGCTTATAATAACACCAAATATATTGTAAATGATCTCTTTTATCTATTTTTCCATATTTGCATGCAATATCCATTTCATTTACTGCCTTTTCATATTGTCTTTGTTCAATATAAATACATGCAAGAGTGCTATGTACATTCATAGTATTTTTATTATTTTCTTTCTCAAAATCTAATAATTTTAATCGCATTTTATAATGATATATTGCTTTCTCAAAATTTCTATATGTTGAATAATAATTTCCTAATATCATCTCACAATCGGACACTCTTTTTAGTGAATAATATTTTTGAAAAACATTTTTCGCATCCAATAAATATTCCGCATCGGTTTTTCTTAACCATTCATAGTTATACGCAAAGCTCATGTGAAAATGAATCATGGCAATTGTCTTTTCATCATAGCGTTGGAGCTTTGCCTTATCCAAATATTCTAAACCATCTTTTGTATTTTTCTTTTTTAAAAGATAGTATCCTTTATATTCATAATAAATCTGTAGTACCTTTTGATCTTGAATTTCTCTCTTTTCAATATCATAAATCAAAGAATCAATTTCTTCTGTATTTTTATAATGAATGTTATAAATTAATTCCATTACCAGTATTTTATAATAATCATAATTTTTTTGATATCGCTTTTTATTTTCTTGAATGATTGTATAATATTTTTCATAATCTGCTTTTCGATAAAATAAATCATCCAATAAATTGTCAAACATTTCATTGATTTCAATACTGACTTCTAATACTTCATTTAAATCAATTTTAAGTACACTCAAAATGAGCTGAAGCTTTTCCTCTGTAGGAACTTCAACTCCTTTTTCATAGCGAGAAATGATCTGATGACTGATTCCAGTAATTTCGCCCAGTTCTTTTTGGCTTATTCCTTTTCTCTTACGAGAATAATGGATTAAATATGCTATTTCTTTGCTATTCATATTCTTACTCATCTGGCCATTTCTTGTTATAAGGCTCTACACACTCTTCGCAGGTATGCGTACAGTTAACCCCATCTTCCCCACACTCTTCTGTATGAACATGGGTACAGTGTCCGGGAGTACATACTACCGCTGCCAGCAATAGAGTTAATAATGCTGATAGATACTTCTTCATATTCATGATCCTCCTTGTAAATATTATAAATTCAAGTAAAATATACTACAAATTAAAATTCACGTGAATTTATTCGATTGCAACCAATCTTACATTTACGACCCCATCCATGTCTGAAAGACGCTGTAAAAGCTGTTCGATCGTTTCTAACATTTCTCCCATGTCGATGACTAATTCCAGACTTGCTCTTTTGTTGATGATGATACTTTGACTTACAGATAGAATATTGACATTGACTAATAACAAATCATTTAAGACTTCTGAAAGGATTCCTTTTTCATTTTTTAACAGTAGTGAAATAATGGCTTTTTTTCCTGTAGAATCTTCTTGTGGTGTAAATACATAGTCTTTATATTTATAGTATGTACTTCTGGAGATACCTACTTTTTTTACGGCTTTGCTGACTTCCATACCGGAATTGACCAGATTTTTCGCATCGACTACTTTTTCAAAATAATCAGGTAATATTTCTTTATCGATAATCAGATATTTTTCAATCATATTTCCTCCTAATCACCTTTAGTGATATTTATCCTTGAATCTTATAAATACAGATGATCATTACTGAAACTTATTTTTTATCATGATACGATGTTTTTTAATAAAAGACAAGTGTTTTTATATGAAAGACAATCGTATTAAGAGTGATTGATCATATGAAGTGATGCTATATGAACTATAAAAGAGAAGAGGTTTATGGTAAAATGATACATGGATTTCAAATTGTCAATTTATTCATGCCATGATATTAGAATAAATGAATATTTGGACAATGTTTTTTAAAGATCGGATCTTAGGCCATTCATGAACCAAATTATATGAAAATCATAGCTTATACTGAGATGTGATTTTATAAACAGAATCTTATATTATTCTTATCAAATCATCAAATAACATTATTGATGTATATAGGATATTCAAATGCTGATTTTGTTAATGAGAAATCATAAGGGAGAATTCATGAAAACATATACCGTAGCTGTTTTAGGTGCCAGTGGTGCAGTTGGCAAAGCCATGATCCAAGCTTTAGAAGAAAGAAATTTTCCGTTAAAAAGGCTCGTTCTATTGGCTAGTGAAAGAAGTGTTGGCAAAAGGATCTTATTTAAAGGGAAAGAAGTTTTCATTCAAAAAACAGATGAACATAGCTTTGATGACTGCGATATCGTTTTAGGGGCTGTTGGAAATGATCTATCGAAAAAATATGCACCTTTCATAAAAAAAGCTCATGCATTATTCATTGATAATTCAAGTGCCTTTCGACTTGAAGATGATGTGCCTTTAGTTGTACCTGAAATTAATGGTACCGATATCTTACACCATCAGGGTATCATTGCCAATCCCAATTGTTCTACTATTATTGGATGCATTGCCATTTATGCTCTTCATCAGCTTTCATCGATTCAATCTATGATTGTTTCAACCTATCAGGCAGTCAGTGGTGCCGGTATCAAAGGAATGTATGAATATGAGAAACAGTTGGAAGATCTGACACAAAATAAAGAAATAAATACTGATGTTTTTCCTTATCAAATCGTATCAAATGTGATTCCTCAAATTGGTGAATTTAATGAAAATGGTTATACCGGTGAAGAGATGAAAATGCAGAATGAAGGAAGAAAGATCCTACATGCACCTCAACTAAAGGTAAATTGTACCTGTGTCCGTGTGCCTGTTTTACGAAGTCATTCATTATCAATGACTTTATATTTTGAAAAAGAAATAACAGTTGGAGAAGTAAGAGAAGCATTACGCTCAGCCCAAGGCTGTCGTCTTATTGATGAGCCTTTTTATCCGATGCCTTTGGATTGTTCAAATCAGGATCTTATTTATGTAGGACGTATCCGCCGGGATCTTACTTCATCTAAAGGTATTACTTTATGGTGCTGTGGTGATCAGATACGTAAGGGAGCCGCTGTAAATGCTATTCAGATTTGTGAAAAATATATTGAATTGGAGGTATAAATGAAAGAAATAGATGTTGTATGTGGTGCTATTCAGATAGATGATAAGTTTTTGATTGCACGCCGAAGCAAGGGTGCTGATCCCGGTTTCTGGGAATTTCCCGGAGGAAAAGTAGAACAAAATGAAAGCAGGGAAGAAGCACTTATCCGTGAATTGAAAGAAGAATTAGGCGTTGATGTTGAAATCATTCAATATCTTTGCAGCATTGATGACTCGAGAGAAAATTTTGTTCTTCATGTACATGCTTTTTTGTGTCACATAAAAAAGGGTACACCTCATTTAGAAGTACATGATGAAATCAAGCTAGTGAATGCTCGTGATCTTTATGATCACAAATTTCAAAAAGCTGATCTTGATATTTTAAATCAGATAAATCAACTTATGATAATTTAAAATACCAATTAACAATGGCATTTTATTTCATTATCATCTCTAAGATGTATTGGATCGTATTACAAATATTATCAAAAGATATATCATTTGCATAATTAAATTTTTGTTGATATTTTATCCATAAATTTTGCAGTTTCTTATCTTTATGAATATTTTTCATTATCACTGAATAATTTTCTAAAAGGTGAACACTTTCTCTTTTTTTCATAGTTTTTATTAATGCTAATTTCAACATATTAATATCAAAATCTGAATCATGCAATCGATAGAGAACATAAATATCATAGAAATCTCGAAGTCGTGTATTGGCAACTTCTCTTGATAATACTGTCTCTATTTTTTCAGCTAATACTGTCTCTATACTATAAGCAAGAATATGAATCTTATGCTCATCAAATAATGACTGAAAGCTATATTCTATCTCTCTTGGCGTAATAACATCACCCGTAGTTATATCAACATTTAAAGGAACACTTATAGGAACATAGGTTGCTTTTAATGCTGCTCTGATTCCCGGATAACGATCTCCTTCACATATATCTGAAGTATTGATAATTTCAAATTGAATATTGTCATCTACTTCTACATCACAAATATCTTTAAAAATATTACCGACTGATTCATGTGTTAATGAAAATCCTTTAATAGTTGTGTCTAAATCCATCGTCGTTCTTGTTTCTAAACCTACAATAGATGAAATAAGATATCCACCTTTAAGAATAAAATTATGACTATACTTTGATAATGATATTCTTTCTAATAACCGTTCCAGCATATAATTTTGCATAACGAGTTGCGGAGAAATCTTCTTTTCTACAGCTTTTTTCTTGATTAAAGCCTTAAGTTACATTGAATTTTTAATTTTCATAATAATACCTCCATATAATGTAACACTTTAGGCTTTACATGAAGTTGTTCTGCATAATGCATCAATTTATGTATATTTCTTGAAGAAGAAGTTGCATATTTCTTCATAGCTGAAACAACAATCTGAATATCGATATCATTACCACGGAGAATATCACATAAAGTTCTTTCAAGATCATAAATAAAAATAGGATTTCCACAAGGTGATTTAAATTCAATAATTCCAAATGAATAATTTTTTGGTATGACACGTTTAACAATGATATTTTCTTGCTTCAAAGAAGGAGTATTATATCCTTTTGGAAAAGTCATCGTATATTGTGCTGGTGTTCGATCACTATAACCTAACAAATATAAAGCTGTATCGTGTGAATAAATACCTTTTCCATATTTAAGCTGCAATAGATAAAAATCATCTTCCCAAGCATCTTTACATACATAAAGACCTCGACTAAAACGATAAAGTTGTCCTTCTTTTACAAGTTTTTGTAAGTATCCACGATGAATACCGGAAGAAGATATTTGTTGCGTAGTAATAATTCCATTATTTGATAATTCTAATATTCTATCGATTTTCTCCTTATTTTTCATAAATTGATCCTTTCTTTTGAACAATAACACATTATTTTATATCAAATTAATGTGTATTTGTCAATTTATTGATATGGTTTCATTTATGATCAAAATAAAGTAATCATGATTTCTTAATAATTATTACCTCCTACTATTATATATGCACGAATCTTTCAAAATTCCCACATAAAATAAAAAAATCCTTGTTTCCACAAAGATTTTATGATTTTCCTTAATTTTTTCTATAATATTTATATCCTAAAGCAGCCGAACTTAAGGCAATCAGCATAATAAGTCCCTCAGCTATCCATATATTTGATATCAATCCTCTTTGATTCAATAAAGAAGGAAGATTCATAACGAAATGGAATATTAAGGCATAAATAAAATAACGCTTTTCTTTTTTATAGACAGCCCTATAAACAATAAGTGAGCATGAAAGATGAAAAACAAGAATACTGATCCTCTCTGCTATGCACATCATACTCTCCCTTATTCCATAATTTTTCAAAGAAGTTATCATTTCTACGATAGCTGATTGCTGTACTTCATTACTCCCACTCAGCATGGCATCTAAACCCACAGAATTAAAAATCATGCCAAACATCCATGAACTCAATAAAGAGATACCAATGATCAGAATCATTTCGATGCCGCCATGTCCCAATCCATAGGTCAGGGCATCTTCTTTATGATTCTCTTTTAGAATATATTTAAAAGCAATATATCGGCTTCCTTCTTCAATCAGTGCTGCTGCCAGACAGCTGTATATGATATAAAAAAGCGTATTATTAAATAATATCTCATTTTGAAAAACCAGCTCATTGACGACACTTTCTATGACCAATACAAAAAATATATAAAAAGCAGCACCCATAAAAAAAGGTTTCATTGATAATTCTTTTTTTCTTGTCCATATGAATGCCAAAATAATTGGCAAAAGGGAACAAAATAAAGCCGTAGATCCTAAGATCACTAATGAAGATGTAGGTATCATAATTTCTCCTTTTTTTCATTATATCATATTTTAGAAGCATATAATTTGTTTTTAATGAAATAGAGCGTATAGTAAAGATATAGAAACGAGGATATTATGAGTTATATAGATATTATAAAAAGCAGAAGAAGCATCTATGATCTAAACGATCAGCTTCCTATCAGTGAAAAGGTGGTCATTAATACGATCAAGCATGTAATCGTAGAATCACCCACAGCCTTTAATATGCAGTCATCTCATCTGGTTGTTTTGATGAACGATGATCATTCAAAGCTGTGGCAGATCGTTACAGACACATTAAAGAAGGAAGTTGCAGAAGATAAGTTTGCTTCTACACAGGCCAAGATGGATATGTTTTCCAAAGCAAAAGGAACGATTCTTTTCTTCGATGACCGTCATGTGATCGATCAATTGAAAAAAGATTTTCCACTTTATAAAGATCAGTTTGATATGTTTGCAGATCATAGCATGGGCCTGCTTCAGGGAAATATTTGGAATGCATTAGCTGAATTGAAGATTGGAGCTTCTTTACAGCACTATAACCCTTTGATCGATGATGAAGTGAAAAAGCAATGGAATGTTCCTGAATACTATCATTTGACAGCACAGATGGTATTTGGCGGTATTGGAAGCATTCCTGAACCTAAGGAAAAGCTGGATGCAGATGAACGTGTCATCGTTTATTCGAATGTATAAAAAAACAGTGAATGCTGTTTTTTTTCTTGTTGACTTGAATCAATGTCTTTTCTTTCTGATTTATGGTAGAATAAATAAGGTGATAGTTAATGAAAATTGCATTAGGACAAATGAATGTACTTGCCGGACAAATGTCACAAAATGTGAATAAGATGTTGGACATGATCGAAAAAGCAAAAAGGGAACAGGCTGATTTGATCATTTTTCCTGAGCTTTGTGTTACAGGTTACCTATTAGCGGATAAATGGATGGATCAAAGCTTTGTGGAAACAGCACTTTCTTATAATGATATCTTAAAAAAAGCAAGCAAGGATATTGGAATCATTTGGGGAAATGTAGCTACATTCAAGGATATCCCAGGTCGTGATGGACGTCATGTACGCTGTAATACAGCTTATTTCGCTTATAATGATGAATGGGTAAAAAAAGAAAATGATTTGCTGGATGGCCGCTATATCAAATGTTTAAATCCTGATTATCGCATCTTTGATGACAGTCGTTATTTTTTATCGGCCTTAGAGCTTTCTAAAAGGATGAAATTAAATGATGCCGATTTCACATCGCCTTTCTTGTTTAAGAAGGATGAAAAGCTTTATCGAATCGGTCTTGAAATATGTGAAGATCTTTGGAGTCAGGACTATCAGTTTGATCCTACTTCCCAATATTTAAATCAGCATGTCGATCTTATCGTAAACATTTCTTCTTCACCTTGGACAAGAAATAAGGAAAAGGGAAGAGAGAAACAGATCCTTCGTTATGCGAAAGATCATTTTGTTCCTTTTGTTTATGTAAATGCTGTCGGTATGCAGAATAATTCAAAAACCGTTTGTGTCTTTGATGGTGACAGCAGTATCTATAATTCAAAGGGAAATCGTATTTCAAGCTGTAATGATGCTTTTCATGAAGAATGTAAGGTCATAGATCTAAATGCTTCTTCTTTGGCTGATACATGTCAAAATAAACTTACACAAGCATTGATCACCGCTATTCGTGAATTTGATCAACAAGTATTTCAATCACGTTTTAAATGGATCATCGGTCTGTCAGGTGGTTTAGACAGTAGTGTAAATGCCGCATTATTAACATTAAGTCTTGGAAAAGAACGTATCATCGGTTTAAACATGGCTACACGCTATAATTCCTCTGCAACCATCGACAATGCTCATAAGCTCTCCAATGCTTTGGGTATCGAATGCAGGGATGGTATCATCCAAAAGCTTGTAGAAGAACAGATTGAATGTTTGAAACAATATACACAAAAAGAAATCAGTGAATTTGCAATAGAAAATATACAGGCAAGGATCCGCGGCTCTATCTTAAGTGCCATTTCTCAGATTGAAAATGGTGTCATCATCAATAACGGCAATAAAATTGAAGGGGCCTTAGGATATGCGACTCTTTATGGAGATACGATTGGCTGTTTAGCCCCTTTACAGGATGTCACCAAGGTGGAACTTTTTGATATAGCTCGCAGCATTAACCAAATGATGAATCAAGAAGTGATTCCTTATAATCTCTTACCGGAAATTGAAAATGATCATATTAAATGGGTAACACCTCCAAGTGCTGAATTAAAAAACAATCAGTTGGACCCTATGAAATGGTTCTATCATGATCAAATCATACAAATATTAACAGAATATCCGGGATATGGCATTGAAAAACTGATGCAGCAGTATTTAGATAAGTCTATTTATGATACTGAATTAGGTAAATGGATCCGCTACTATGGATTGGACGATCCTCATAAGTTTATTGAAGATCTCGAATGGGTTCTTCAAAAATTCCAGTCAGGTGTTTTCAAACGTTTGCAGACACCACCGATCGTCATGGTTTCAAGAGGATGCTTTGGCAGTGATTTTAGAGAAAATCAGGTCAATTATCAAAAATCAAATGCTTATTTATCTTTAAAGGAAGCTATTTTGGGTCATGAGAATCAATAAGTATATTGCCTCCAGCGGCTTTTGTTCACGAAGAAAAGCAGAAGAATATATTCTTTTGGGAATTGTTACGATCAACGGCAAAAAAGCCATCCTTCAAGATATCGTAGAAGAAGGTGATATCGTTAAAATCAACGATCAACTGATTCAGCCAAAAAGCAATACCATCGTTCTTCTTTACAACAAGCCCACAGGCATTACCTGTACGACTGAAAGACATATCAAAGGAAATATCATTGATGCCATCCATTATCCTGAAAGGATCTTTCCCATTGGAAGATTGGATAAGGATAGCAGCGGTTTGATTCTTCTGACAAATCAAGGTGATCTGGTCAACGATTGTCTGCGGGCAGAGAATGGTCATGAAAAAGAATATCTTGTAGAAGTGGATCATAAGATCACCAATGATTTTTTAAAGAAAATGGCCAATGGCGTAAAAATATATAACCCTGTTCATAACTGTTCTGTAACAACATTGCCATGCAAGCTTAATCAAATCAGCAAGACCAAATTTACTATTATTCTGACACAAGGCTACAATCGTCAGATCAGACGAATGTGCAGTGCATGTGGCTATCATGTACGCTCACTTAAACGAATTCGCTTCATGCATCTGCATTTGGATGTAAAAGAAGGAGAATATCGTCTGTTAACAGAAAAAGAAATCAATTCATTAAAAGGAATCAAATAGAAAAGCTGTAAAGAAGCTAACGGATGGTTAGCCGATCTGCAGCTTTTTATACAAGAAAATGATTTTGTAACCAAAATCATATGCAAATAAGTAACTCCCTATCTGCATACCCACCTGCCTTTCTAGCGGCGTGGTTCCACTGACACCGTTATAGACTCTCAGATCATGAAGAATGATGTTCTTCAGATCAGGGAATTCACGGTAATAGAAACGGTTGGAAAGAGAAAAGACTTTCATGATGCCTCCTTGATAGAAACGAGAGTATTCACACAGATATTATATCATAATAGTAACTATAATGATACTATAATTTCATATTCATGACACATAATATCATAACATAAAGTATACTTAACTTTTTTCAATCTCTTTCATTATCTTCCTGTCCATCAAAATTGAAATTTCCTAATATATAAAAAAAGAAGCTTTTTCAGCTTCTAATGTTTATTTTCATCATAAACGATGACAATGTGTCTTTCCTTTCCATCGCCCTCGCTGACCGTACGGATCCTTGGCATATTCACCAAATAGGAATGAATTGCTTTTCTCTCGTCATTAGGCATCGGATCCAAGGAAGCATTGATCTTTGTTTTTTGTACTGTTTTCGCAACCCTCAATGCCATTGAACATTCCTTATGATATTTTTCTTCTTTATAACCGTTGATATCACTAACGACGATCACTCTCTTTTTAAATACACTGGAAGCGGCAGCCTTTACCACATTGTTGATATCCTGTAATGTCTGTCCCTTTTTCCCGATCAGGATAGCATTATTTTCACCATCTAATTCTACCTTGAAATAGTAATCTTCTTTTTTACACTTCACATCTACCTGCATTTCAATTCCATCAAAATAGGTAGTAAGATATTTTATAATAAAATTCTCAATATCTCCGTCAAAATAAGCTTCTATTTCAACTTTGCTTCCAAATCCGAATAACCCCTGCTTTTCAGAAATTACGTTATACGTAAGCTCTTCTTTGCTACATCCTTTTGATTTAGCAGCATTTTCTAAAGCTTCATCTAAATTTTTTCCTTCATACCTTTCCATATGCGATCACCTTTAATCCTTCAAGAATACCCTGTCAATAATAATATTTTGGATAATACGAACCAATGATGAAACAGCCCAGTAATAAGACATCGCTACCGGCCATGTAAATCCGATGAAAGCAATCATTCCCGTTGAGAAGATCGTCATCATCGTCATCTGATCTGGACCGCTCTTCTTCGGCTGAGTATATTTTTTCTCTTTGATACCTGATTTTTTCTTTCTTTGTTTTGCCAGCCATCCCGGAACCTTCATACTTAAGAACTGAAGCAGGATCATGACACCGAATATCAAGAGATACTGCCACTGAAGCTCACTTAATCCTTCACTTGGCGTACGAGTCAGATCGATACCAAGGAACGTACCGTTAACAACAACAGCGGCTCTTTGCACAGCATAATAGAAAGCCATCAATACAGGCATCTGAATGATCAGGATAAGAATGGATGAGAAAGGATTGACCTGATATTTCGCATACAAAGCCTGCGTTTCCTGAGCCATTCTCATTCTTGAAGCATCGTCTGTCTTTCCTTCATATTTCTTCTGGATCCTTTGGACTTCCGGCTGCATCATCTGCATACGCTGATTCTGTACCTGGCTCTTGATGGATAATACGGCAATTACGATATTAAATAAGATCGTCGTAATAAGAATACCGATACCGGCATCTGTCAGATTTCCAAAGAAGTTGATGATCTGAGCCAACGGCCAAACAAAGATTCCTTCAAACCATCCTTCATTAAATACTTCCGAAAACGAAGTCGTCGTATAAATAATAAATTCTTCTTTTACTCGATTTGTATTAGGATCTACATAACTTTTACAACCTGCCACAAAAATCAATAAAAACAGACTTAACAGCAGTAACTTCTTTTTGTTCTTCAATAAGTTTTTCATTTTCTTCTCCTCGTGTAACATCGCCCTTATATTTTAACTTTTTTTAAGAGCATTTCCAATACTTTTTTGTTTGATTCATAACTTTCTTCAATAAATTTGTCACGAATTAAAATAATTGTATCAAAATTTTCATCAAAAGTATAGAGCTCCTGTACCATCATTCGTACTTGACGCTTTATTTTATTCCTAACGACCGCATTACCGATCTTCTTCTTGACAGATATTCCGACACGACAGTTATCTTCTTTCTTTTCTCTTACATAAATCGTCATGACTGGTGAGGAATAAAAATTTTTAGCTTTGATGATTTCAGAGAACTCCTGGCTTTTTCTGATCCGATATTGTTTTTTCATTTCCTTCTCCTATATCAGCCAAATTATAATTGCCTATGTATTATATCAGAAATAATGAAAAATGTCTGTGAATTACCAAAGCTTTTGAATTTTCTGTTCATTTAAGATTCATAAAGCAAGAAAATGATTTTGTAACCAAAATCATAGGCACGATCGTAAAGACATTCATAAGCCTTATGAAAAACACGGTTATAGACTCTCAGATCATGAAGAATGATGTTCTTCAGATCAGGGAATTCACGGTAATAGAAACGGTTGGAAAGAGAAAAGACTTTCATGATGCCTCCTTGATAGAAAAAAGAGTATTCACACAGATATTAATGACACATAAAATCATAATATAAGTATACTTAACTTTTTTCATTCTCTTTCATTATCTTCCTGTCCATCAAAATTGAAATTTCCTAATATATAAAAAAGAATCACCTTGCGGTGATCCTTAAGCTGATAACACTTTTCTTCCTTTAGCACGACGACGAGCTAAAACGTTGCGTCCTCCAACTGTTTTCATACGAGCTCTAAATCCGTGAGTAGTCTGGTGTTTTCTCTTACTTGGTTGATATGTTCTTTTCATAGAGCCACCTCCATCTTTTCTAATCTATAAACTAATAGAACATTGCTTATTGATTATACAAAACAATTGAGTCAAAGTCAAATATTATTTATTTATGATCATCACGCATCATTCCTGCAATGATCAAGGAATCGGCATATAAGGTCTTTGAAATGAGCGGTAACGGTGTTGAAAAGACTTTATTCATAATTTATCTATGCTTTACATTTCTATAAATTTAAACAGCTTATCTAACTTTTTTGTGGAAATATCCCTTTAAATTTTACTTGTTTTACACATTATTTGTGGATAACTTGGGGAATAAAAAAATAATTCAAAAAAAAGACTGTGGAATTATTGAAATGTCAAAATAACCTTTATTTATAGGCTTTTTTTCACTTATACGATTGGGGAAAACATCCTCTTTTTCCACAATTGTTTTCCACGTTTTCCACAATTTCCTTTTCCACATATCACATATCCACAAGTTTTCCACAATCAAAAGATGTGGAATTCTTATAAGTAATGATTCTTAAAGGTTATTTTTTAATTCTGGACTGTGGAAAACATCCTTTCAAAAAAAGTTGTCCTAGTAATTTATACTTTTTTGTTTTAGAATATATATGCTGAATTGAGGGAATAAGACATGTCAAATTATACAAGAAATTCTTTACAACTCATTTGGAATCAGACACTGGATAAATTAAAAACCGGTGCTTTTTTTGATATGGCTATTTTCAATACCTATATTCATGAATCAAAACTTTATGATCTGAATCAAAACGGAGCTGTTGTCATTGTTCCCAGCTTTGTATCCCGGCAAATTTTCGAAAATAACAAGGCTGTCATTGAAAAAGCTCTGAGTGAAGTGCTTGATCAAACGATTACCATTAACTTTACATTAAAGAAAGATATTCAAAACTATACCGAATTAAACGAAGAAAATAAGAAAATCATCCTTGAAGATAAATTATTAGATAAATATACCTTTGATAACTTTGTAGTCGGTCATTCAAACCGCGAAAGTCAGGCAGCTGCCCTGTCATGTGCGGTCAATCCCGGCGAATTCTTCAACCCGTTATTTATCTATGGTAATTCAGGTCTGGGAAAGACCCATCTGCTTCATGCAATCGGTAATTATGTAAAAGAGCATTCACCTGAAAAAAAGGTCATTTATATTTACAGCGAAGATTTTATATCTCTTATCGTCAATTCTATTCGTGATAAGACGATCGAGGAAGTGAAAAGGATCATCGAAGAAGCTGATTATCTCCTGATTGATGATATCCAGCGCTTGAAACAGGGAGAAAGAAGTCAGGAAATCTTCTTTAATCTCTATAATAATCTTTTTTCAAAAGGTAAACAGATCGTTTTGACAAGTGATATTCATCCAAGCGAGCTTAAAGGTATTGAAAACCGTCTGATTTCAAGATTTAATTCCGGATTGTCCGTAGGGATCGATTCTCCTGAATTTGAAACATCCTTAGCGATTCTGGAAAAAAAGATCGAAGAAAGAAATGAGCAATTATTAATTGAAAGAAGCGTGCTGGAATATATCGCTACGACCTATTCCAATGATGTGCGCGAACTTGAAGGAAATCTTAATAAGCTGATCTTTAAAGCAATCCTCTATAATCCGAAGGTCATTGATCTCGATTTCGCAATCATGGCCTTCAAGGATGATCCTAACAACAAATCGCCCGGGGTATTAACGGTTTCAAAGATAAAAAAGGCCGTCTGTGATTTTTATGGACTTACAAAATCGCAGCTGGAAAGCAAAATGAAGACGACAAATATTTCAAATGCCCGTCATATTGCCATCTATCTTTGCCGTAAACATCTGGACATGCCTTTTGCGAAAATCGGCATGGAATTCGGTGGACGTGATCATTCTACGATCATGGCTAGCTATGAAAAAGTCAATAAGCTGATCAAAGAAAAAGAATTATTTGCAAGTGCTGTGATGAAAATTGAAAAGAAACTGGGTATTTGATTCTTTCCCCACTGTTATCCACAGTCAAAATAGTGTAAAATAGTACCTGGGAATAAGAGTATTTCGGACTTTTCCACATTTCCACAGTCCTAATTATTATTATTCATTAAATAAAAAATATATAAAAGGAGGTTCCCATGAACTTTAAAATTTCAAAAACTGTCTTCTATAACGCTTTGTTGATTGCTTCAAGAGCTATTTCTAACTTTTCACCTCTGCCTGCTTTCAGCGGTATCAAGATTGAGGTAAAGACGGACTGTATCGTTTTGGTAGGAAGCGATTCGGACATATCTATAAAGACGATCATAAGAGCGGATGAAGAAGAATCGTTACATATATATGAAACAGGCAGCATCGTTATCGAAGCCAAGTATATTCTTGAGATCATTCGTAAAATGGATTCTGAAAATATTGAGTTTGAACTGATTGAAAATGCCAGTGCCCGAATCATTTCTGAAACCAGTGAATTTAAGATCAACGGTATGAGGGCAAACGAATATCCAAATATTGATTTTACCTGCCCGATCTTGAAATTTGATATGAAATCGGAGCTGTTGAAGGAAATCATTTCACAGACGTGTTTTGCAACCAGCAAGAGCGAAACAAGACCGGTATTGACAGGTGTCAATTTTAACTGTTCACATTCAAGATTGAATTGTGTGGCTACTGATTCTTACCGTCTTGCGAAAAAGACGGTTGATCTTGAACAGGATCTTGATTTTAATATAACTATACCGGCAAGAAATCTTAATGAAGTCATGAAGACTTTGGATCTTGATGAGAATGTCATGATTGCTGTAAGTGACAAGAAAGCACAGTTTGTGATTGCAAATACATTGATCCAGACAAGGCTGATCGATGGGGTATATCCGGAAACGGATCGTCTGATCCCGGTCAGCTTCGCTTATGAGCTGGAAATAGATTCCCAGGAAATCACCAGTGCAATCGATAGAGCCAGCTTTATTAAGAATGACGGTGTAAGTGTCATCAAGCTTTCTTTGGATGAAAAGGAATGTTTATTGTCCAGCCGTTCTCAAGAAGTGGGTTCAAGTAAGGAAAATCTGAAAAACGGTGTCTTTAAGGGAGAACATCTTGATATTTCTTTTAACGGATTATATGTATTTGATGCCTTGAAGGTCATTAATAAGGGAAAGGTTCGTTTCAGCTTTTCCGGAGATATGAAACCTTTTATCGTTCAAAGTGAGGATGATGCATCGATCATCCAGCTGATCCTTCCTTTACGAACATATGCTTAAATAAAAAATAAGCCATGATGCGATTCTGATCAACTCATTGGGCATTCATTTGCCGATGTGCGGAGGAATCGCATTTTATTATGAAATAAATCCTTGATAATTCTTGTTTTTTGCTTTAAATTCCCCAAATAAGAGCGTAAATATGTTATAATTATATAGATGAGATAAAGGAGTTACGAATGGAAATCAAGCTGAATAAAGAATTTATCACACTGGGTCAGTTATTGAAAGTTACGGATTTTATTTCTTCTGGCGGAGAAGCAAAACGAATGGTAAACATGTTGGATATCTCTGTTAACGGTGAACATGAAAACCGTAGGGGAAGAAAGCTTTTCAGCGGTGATGTTGTAGTCATTGAAGGAAAGAAGTTTGAATTGATCTGATGTATATTTCGCATTTACATTTGGTTCATTATCGAAATTATCTGAATCAATCATTTGAGTTTGACAGGGGCATCAATTATATCGTAGGTAAAAATGCTCAGGGAAAGACAAATCTGCTTGAAAGTATTTATTATTGTTCAACGACAAAGACTCATCGAAATGTAGACGATGTCAGCTGTATCTATGAAGGGTATGATGCCTTTCGCATTGATGCGGCAGTGATAAAAAAGAATCGAAAAGTGGATCTTACAGCTATTTATAGTAAATCAGGAAAAAATTTATATCTGTATCGAAATCCTGTAAAGAAGGTCAGTGATTTTGTGGGATTTGTGAATGCTGTTATTTTTTCGCCCAATGATATGAATATTTTCTCGGCACAGCCGCGCTTCAGAAGAAGGTTTATGGATATCGAACTTTCAAAGTGTTCTAAGACTTATATGTTTACCTTGAATGAGTTTTATCGAATTTTGAAGCAGCGAAATGCCTATCTCAAAACAGAAAATATCGATCATGATTATTTAAGCATACTTGATGAGAAATGTGCTGATTTGCAGTGTATCATTTTGCGGCAAAGATATAAATTTCTTCATGATCTGACTGAAATTTCTCAAAAATTTTATGATGAGCTGGCAAATGATTCTACTAAATTTTCTATTGTCTATAAAACCTTTGTTCATATTGCGGATGAATCGCAGATGAAGGAGGAAATAAAAACGATATACAAGAATAATTTTCAACGTGATCTCTTTTTAAAAACGACTGAGAAAGGGATTCATAAAGATGATTTTGTGCTGATGATCGATGGTAAGGATGCTGACGATTATGCTTCTCAGGGACAAAAGAGAACGATACTTTTGGCTTTGAAGGTAGGTATCGTCAAACTGATCGAGAAAATCATTGATGATGAGCCAATTTTGCTGCTGGATGATGTATTCAGTGAGCTGGATGAGGAAAGGCGTCGAAAATTATTGGATTTGTTGCCTAAGAACATACAAATATTTATTTCTACTACTGAAGAAATAGATAAAAATTATCAACGTCCGATCAAAACGATCGTGATACAGGATGGAAAGATAAAGGAGGAGCATCAAAATGGAAGAAAAACATGAGCTTTATGATTTAGAGGCTAAGGTTGAACATTCTTATGAGGCAGATGATATTCAGGTTCTTGAAGGACTTGAGGCTGTGCGTAAAAGACCGGGCATGTATATCGGTTCGACTTCGCAGAAGGGATTGCATCATCTGGTGTGGGAAATCGTAGACAATTCCATTGATGAAGCTTTAGCGGGGTATGCAACGGATATTCATATTCGTGTAACGAAGGATCATGTCGTTGAAGTTGAGGATAATGGACGAGGAATGCCGGTCGGTATCAACAGCAAGAGCGGCATCAGTGCAGTTGAAACGATCTTTACGATCCTACATGCCGGAGGTAAGTTTGGCGGAGGCGCTTATAAGGTTTCCGGTGGTCTACATGGTGTTGGTGCATCTGTTGTAAATGCACTTTCCAGCTGGCTGACAGTTTCAGTCTTTAATGAAGGCAAGGAATATTTTGTCAAGTTTGTGAATGGCGGCAATGTTGAAACACCTTTGCATGTCATTGGTGAGTGTGATCCTGAAAAACATGGTTCTTTGGTTACCTTCAAGGCAGATCCTGAGATTTTTCAGGAAACGTGTGAATATGATTTTGATACGCTGAATCAGCGTATTCGTCAGTTGGCCTTTTTAAATAAGGGAATACATATGCATTTTGAATTTGATCCTGAAGATAAAAAGGTAGATTATCTATATGTCGGCGGTATAAAGGAATATGTTGCTTATTTGAATAAAAATAAGGAGCCGCTTCATGAAGATATCGTTTATTGTGAAGGAGAAGATGAGAATGTTCTCTGTGAAGTAGCAATGCAGTATAATGACGGCTATATTCCAAATATTTACTCCTTCTGTAACAATATCAATACGGTTGAAGGCGGTACTCATGAAGAAGGATTCCGTCTTGCCTTAACACGTGTGATCAATAACTATGCAAGAGAGATCAATATGTTGAAGAAGGATGAATCCTTATCCAGCGATGATGTTCGTGAAGGACTTACAGCGATCATTTCGGTGAAGCATCCAGATCCGCAATATGAAGGACAGACAAAGACCAAGCTTGGAAATTCAGAGGTCAGAAAGATCGTTTCGAATATCTTCGGAAAGCAATTGGAGCGTTTCTTCTTGGAAAATCCTTCGACAGCCAGAACGATCGTCGATAAGGCAATATTGGCAAGCAAAGCACGTCTTGCCGCTAAAAAGGCCAGAGAGCTTACAAGACGTAAGGGTGATTTGGATATTACGAATTTCTATGGCAAATTGTCTGATTGTAAGAGCAAGGATGCCAGTGAATGTGAAATATTCCTTGTCGAAGGTGATTCTGCCGGAGGAAGTGCCATCAAGGGAAGAAACAGTATGACTCAAGCTATCCTTCCATTGAGAGGAAAGATCTTAAATGTAGAGAAAGCTCGTTTAGACAGAGCCTTATCAAATGAAGAAATCAGAACGATCATTACTGCTTTCGGAACCGGTATCGGTGAAGAATTTGATCTGTCTAAGCTGCGCTATGATAAGATCATCATCATGACGGATGCCGATGTCGATGGCAGTCATATTCGTGTATTGTTGTTGACATTGTTCTATCGTTTCTTTAAGCCGATCGTTGAAGCAGGGCATGTTTATGCTGCCCAACCACCGCTGTTTGTCATCAAGCATGGTAAAAAGATCAAGTATGTATTAAATGAAGCTGAAAGAGATGAATATCTTGCGACGCTTTCACCAAATACAAAATATGAGATCAATCGTATGAAAGGTCTTGGTGAAATGGATGCGGAAGAATTGAATGAAACAACGATGGATATCAACAAGCGTATCTTACGTCAGATTACTGTTGATGATGCCATCATGGCAGATGAGATATTTACGACTCTGATGGGTGAGGAAGTCGAACCTCGCCGGCAGTTTATTGAAAATAATGCGACATATGTGACAAATCTTGATATTTAATGGGAGGAGGATTTGATGGATCGATTAGAGAAAAATAACATTGTAAAAGAAGTCAAGGATTCCTTTCTTGAATATTCAATGAGCGTTATCGTGGCACGTGCATTGCCGGATTTAAGAGATGGGTTAAAACCGGTTCATAGAAGAATTCTATATTCAATGTATGAAAGTGGTTATACGCCTGATAAGCCTCATAAAAAGAGTGCCCGTATCGTCGGAGATGTCATGGGTAAATATCATCCTCATGGAGATTCCAGTATTTATGAGGCAATGGTAAGAATGGCCCAGGATTTCAGTTATCGTTATATGCTGGTGGATGGCCATGGAAACTTTGGTAATATCGAAGGATATGGTGCTGCGGCAATGCGTTATACGGAATCCCGTCTGTCGCGTATCTCTTTAGAGCTTTTACGCAATATCAATAAAAATACCGTTGATTTTGATCTTAACTTTGATGAAAGTGAAAAAGAACCAAAGGTCTTGCCTTCACGTTTTCCAAATATTTTGGTAAATGGAACCTCCGGAATCGCGGTGGGTATGGCAACCAATATTCCTCCACATAATCTTTGTGAAGTGATTGATGGATGTGTAGCTTATATTGACAATCATGACATTAGTCTTGATGAAATGATGAAATATATCAAGGGACCGGATTTTCCGACCGGAGCAATCATTCTTGGCAACAGCGGCATTCGTAAAGCTTACGAAACAGGCCGTGGGGTCATTACGGTACGCAGTAAGGCACGGATCGAAGAAGAAAAAGGCCGTAATGTCATAATCATTGATGAAGTTCCTTATGGTGTCAATACCGCAGAGCTTAAAAATAAGGTTGCTGAGCTGGTACATAATAAGATCATTGATGGTATCTCTGATTATCATTCTGATTTAAAAGATGGTATTAAAATTACGATCACATTAAAAAAAGATGCCAATCCACAAGTGATTTTGAATCAGTTGTATAAACATACTTCTTTTCAGACTTCTTATGGAATCATCTTATTGATGCTTGATCATGGTGTTCCTAAAACATTAGGACTTTTAGATATCATTCGTAAATATATTGATTTCCAGAAAGAAATCATTGAAAGAAGAACACGCTATGATCTTGATGTGGCACAAAAAAGAGTCCATATCTTAGAGGGATTGAAAATTGCGCTGGATCATATTGATGAAGTCATTCGTTTGATCCGTTCTTCAAAAAATGATGATGAAGCCCGCAGCGGTTTAATGGATCAATTTCAATTATCTCAGGTACAGGCAAACGCTATTCTTGAAATGAGATTGCGTCGTTTGACCGGTCTGGAAAGAGAAAAGATTGAAAACGAGTTATTGGAATTATTCAAGCAGATCGATGCTTTGAAAGAAATATTATCCAGTGAGGCAAATATTTTAAAAGTCATAAAAGATGAGCTTTTGGAAATCAAAGATAAATATGGCGATGAAAGACGTACAAGCATCGATATGACAGCGATTGAATATATTGATGATGAATCGTTGATACCGGAAGAACAAATTGTTGTTACAATGACACAGACAGGCTATATCAAACGTATTCCACTTAACACATATCGTACTCAGAACCGTGGCGGTAAAGGTGTCAAGGGATTAAATATGAATGAAAATGATGTTGTTGAAACATTGTTGAATATGTCAACACATGATTATCTTTTGGTTTTCACAAATAAAGGAAAGGTTTTCCGTTTGAAAGGATTTATGCTGCCATCAGGAAGCAGAACGAGCAAAGGAATTCCGATCATTAATCTGATAAATATCGAAAAAGATGATAAGGTACAGGCATTGGTAGCATATTCACCACATGAGGATGTGAAATATTTATTCTTTGCGACAAAGAAAGGTATCGTCAAACGTACACCTGTTTCAGAATTTGAGTCAATACGTCAGAATGGTAAGATTGCCATCGTACTGAATGAAGATGATGAGCTTATTGATGTGAAAGGTACAACCGGAAATGATGAAATCCTGATTGCTGCAACAAATGGTAAATGTGTTCGCTTCTCAGAAAAAGATGTTCGTCCTATGGGAAGAAAATCAATCGGAGTCAAAGGTATGAATGTTGATGGTTCGGATGTTGTCGGTATGGCTCTTTCAACTGAAGGTGAATCTATTTTATCTGTGACAGAAAAGGGTTATGGTAAGAAAACACCAATTGCTGATTATCGTATGTGCAAACGTGGGGCAAAGGGTGTCTTAACTGTCAATGTTTCTGAACAGACAGGTAAGCTTACTTCAATTCGTTCTGTCAATGGTGATGAGGATGCAATGATCATTACTAATGAAGGTATCATCATTCGTTTGAGCCTTGATAAGGTTGCAAGCTATGGACGTAATACAAAGGGTGTCCGTCTGATCAATCTCAGCGATAGTGATGCAATTGTCAGCAAGGTTACGATCGTTGAAAAAGAAGAAGAAAATGAAGAAGCCATTGACAATTCTTCTCAGGAATGATTAAATATACTCGTTTAAAGCGATGATGAGGATAAGTAGATACTGTTAACTTGCAGAGAGATAACGGATGGTGAAAGTTATCAGTGAAAGGTATTGAAATCAACCTTGGAGCGAGCGGAGGAATTAAGTATTCCGCTACGGTGGTTCCGTTATAACTATCGAGAGGACAAGTGATCTTACTTGTCAAAAAGGGTGGCAACACGAGGTATCGTCCCTTTAATACGATACCTCTTTTTTTATTCAAAGAGGAGGAAAAAAAGATGATCGATATAAAATTGATCCGCGAGAATCCTGATTTAGTTCGTGAAAATATAAAAAAGAAATTTCAGGATCATAAACTGCCATTGGTAGATGAAGTTATCGAATTGGATAAGGAAAACAGAAAAACAAAGCAGGAAGCTGAAAATCTGAGAGCTGAACGTAATAAAATATCTAAAACGATCGGTGCACTGATGGCCCAGGGAAAGAAAGAAGAAGCCGAAGAAGTCAAGAAAAAAGTAAAAGAATTTGCCGGCAGATTGGAAGAGCTTGAAGCTAAAGAAGTGGAGCTGGGAGAAAAAGTAAAGAATATCATGATGGTCATTCCAAACATTATCGATCCTTCAGTACCTATCGGCAAAGATGATAGTGAAAACGTGGAAGTCCAGCGTTATGGAGAACCAAAAGTACCTGATTTTGAAATTCCTTATCATACTGAGATCATGGAAAGTTTCAATGGTATCGATTTAGACAGCGCAAGAAAGGTTGCCGGTAATGGATTCTATTACTTGATGGGTGATATTGCACGTTTACACAGTGCTGTAATTTCATATGCTCGTGATTTTATGATCGATCGTGGATTTACGTATTGTGTTCCGCCATTTATGATTCGCAGCAATGTGGTAAATGGAGTCATGAGCTTTTCTGAGATGGAAAATATGATGTATAAGATAGAAGGTGAAGATCTCTATCTTATTGGAACAAGCGAACATTCAATGATTGGAAAATTTATTGATACGATCATTGATGAAAAAGATCTTCCTTATACATTGACTTCCTATTCACCTTGCTTCAGAAAAGAAAAAGGAGCTCATGGTATAGAGGAAAGAGGTGTATATCGTATCCATCAGTTTGAAAAACAGGAAATGATCGTTGTATGTAAACCTGAGGATTCAAGCATGTGGTATGATCGTTTATGGCAAAACACAGTTGATTTTTTCAGAACCCTTGATATACCGGTGAGAACCCTTGAATGCTGTTCCGGTGATTTAGCCGATCTAAAAGTAAAATCAGTGGATGTAGAAGCATGGTCGCCAAGACAAAAGAAATATTTCGAGGTAGGTAGCTGTTCGAATTTAGGAGATGCACAGGCAAGAAGACTACAAATTCGTGTTAATAGTGAAAATGGAAAATATTTTGCCCACACATTGAATAATACGGTGGTAGCTCCTCCTCGTATGTTGATTGCATTCTTAGAAAATAATCTGAATGCAGATGGTTCAGTAAATATTCCGGTAGCCTTACAGCCATATATGGGTGGAAAGACAAAAATTGAAAAGAAATAATGTTTCACGTGAAACATCATAAAAGTGAGAGAATATCCTCACTTTTTATTTTATTCTGTGATAAACTAGTATTATGAAATATGCTGGGAGGAAAAATGAATAAAGAATACTATAAAGCATACAATGACAGATATAAGCAGGTGCATGATCATTCACTCCAATGGGCTTCAGATAATCCTTCAAATATCGTGTCAGATACAATTTTGGAATACCATATTTCACCAACAGATAATATTTTAGAACTCGGCTGTGGTGAAGGAAGAGATGCAGCTTTTTTATTAGAAAAAGGATATCATGTTCTCGCAACGGATGTGTCAGAAGAAGTTATTCAATACTGTCATAAAAAATATTCGAAATATTGTAATGAATTTAAAGTATTGGATTGTTTAAAAGATCATTTAGATGGAACATTTGATTATATTTATGCAGTTGCACTTTTACATATGCTTGTATTAGATGAAGATAGATATCAATTTTATAAATTCATATATGACCATTTAGATAATGATGGTATTGCTCTTATATGTACGATGGGAAATGGTGAATTTGAAAAGAAAAGCGATATCAATGAAGCATTTGAATTAGATAGAAGAATACATACTGAAACACAGAAAGAACTGATGATTGCACAAACATCTTGCAGGATCGTTAATTTTAATACATTTGTTAGTGAAATCAATTCTAGCTGCTTGAGCATTATTGAAAAAGGTAACACACACATAGAACCGGATTTTCCTATGATGATGTTTGCTGTCGTAAAAAAAGATAATGAATCATCTTTATAATAGTTATAAATACACGTGTTAAAGGATCACAAACACAGAATTGAAAAGATATAACTTTTACCTTGTATAAAGTAACAGAGTTATGTTATAATGTCATAGCTATCACAATGATAACTACTGAACCTGGTCAGGTCGGGAACGAAGCAGCCATAAGGTGGCGCTGTCATGTGTGGTAGCTTTTATTATAGGTGAAATATGGAAAAAAGATACATGGAGCTTGCTTTGAAAGAGGCAGAAAAAGCATTCAAGAAAGATGAGGTGCCGATCGGTGCAGTAATCATTTATGATAATCAAGTTATTGCGAGAGCACATAACTTGCGTGAAAAAAAACAGATGTCAACTGCTCATGCTGAAATACTGGCAATCGAAAAAGCTTGTCGCAAACTAGGAAGCTGGAGATTAGATGATTGTGAACTTTACGTGACTCTTGAACCGTGTCCGATGTGTGCGGGAGCAATACTGCAGTCTAGAATAAAAAAAGTAGTCTATGGTGCCAAGGACCCTAAGGGTGGATCCATTGAATCAGTAATGAAAATGTATGAAACGAAAGGATACAATCATTATCCGGAAACGCTCTATCTTGAATGTGAAGAATGCTCGAAGATTTTAAAGGATTTTTTCAAACAAAAAAGAATGAAATAGATAAACGATAATGATATAATAAAAAGCAGAAAGCAGGTGTTTTATGGCTTATATTGCATTGTATCGAAAATATAGACCAACGAATTTTGAAGATGTCGCAGGACAAAAGCATATTGTCAAAACACTTCAGAATGCTGTACAACAAAATCGTATTGCGCATGCTTATCTTTTTTGTGGACCAAGAGGAACAGGAAAAACAAGTACTGCGAAAATATTCGCAAAAATGATCAATTGTGAAAGTAAGACCAAGCGTCCATGCGGAAAATGTGATAATTGCCTTGCAATCCAACAGGGAAATCATCCTGATATCATAGAGATAGATGCTGCCAGTAATAATGGTGTCGATCAGGTTCGTGATCTGATTGAAAAAGTAAAATATGCTCCATTGAAAGGAAAATATAAAGTTTATATCATTGATGAAGTACATATGATGAGCTCGGGGGCTTTCAATGCCCTATTAAAAACGATCGAAGAACCACCGGCACATGTAATTTTTATTTTCGCAACCACAGAACCACATAAGGTGCTGCCGACGATCATATCCCGTTGTCAAAGATATGACTTCACAAAAATCAGCGTTAAGGATATGATGGAGAGCATAAAAAAAATATTGGAGAAGGAAAATATTCAATATGAAGAAGAAGCAGTGCGTCTTGTATGTCAGCTGGCTGATGGTGGAATGCGTGATGCATTAAGTATCGTTGATCAAGTTATTGCATATTCACTTGATAAACTTACCTGTGAGGCTATTAATGCAATTTATGGAATCGTAACTGTTCCTGAAAAAATAGAGCTTCTTCAGATGGTGTCAAATCAGGATGCCAAAGGTTGTATGCAGAAAATCAATGAATTTGCAGAACGTGGCATTGATATAAAAAGATGTACTAATGATATGATTGAAATATTAAAAGAAAGTGTTATCCACGATTACACAAAAGACGCTTCGTTGTGTACCATCTTAAATAAAGATGAGATTCATGATGCGAAGCTTGGACGGTCTACAAAGGAAAGATTGTCTATGATTGAAGAGTTGATCAAGGCTTATGATCAATATCGGTTCGCATCCAACATACAATCTTATTTTGAGGTGTGTCTATTGAATATGATGTCTATTGAAAATAAAGAAGTGAATGTTTCACGTGAAACATCTTCAACTGATGATATACCTGATATAACTGAAACTGCAGAAGAAAGTGCAATCGAGTCACCACCTGAAACAAAACAATCTGTAAAAAAAGAAATAAAAGGATTAGATCATGAATATATGATTTCATTGCTAGTAGGAGCTAATAAGACATATAAACATGAAGATTTATCAAAGCTAGAAAAGCTATCAAATTATTATCTTAGTCCGGCATGGGCAAGGTATGCAAATCTGTTACGAGACATGAATTTAGTTGCCAGCGGTAAAGAATATATTATCGTTGGTGTTAAGAACGAAGCAATTGCAAATGAAATCAACGAATTAGATGCTCAAGGAGCTTTTATAGATTTCATGGAAGTCCTATTATCAAAGAAGAAAAAGGTATTTGCTATTACAAATGAGGAACAGAAACAGCTTATCAACGAATTTATACAACGTCAAAAAAGTCATACGTTACCGGAAGCAGCTTCAGTAAAGCTGGAAGAAGATAGTCTTGAATTAGTGAAAAATCTATTTGGAGAAGAAAATATAGAAATAAAGGAGTAAGAAGATGAATATACAAGCATTATTAAAACAGGCTCAGAAAATGCAGGCTGATCTAAAAAAAGTCGAACAGGAATTAGAAGCCAGAGTTTATGAAGAAGAAAATGAGTTTGTTCGTGTTGAATGTGATGGAAAATATCATATCAATACGATCGAAATCAAAAATAAAAATCTAGAAGATATTGAAATGCTTCAAGACATGATTGCTGTTGCAGTTAATAAGGTCATTGAAAAAGCTAAAACGGAACATGAACAAGAGCTGTCAAAAATTACAGGCGGCGTTAAAATGCCGGGAGCATTCTAATGTATCCAGCATTATTTGAAACACTCGTAGAGAGCTTTAGAAAATTGCCGGGAGTTGGACAAAAGACAGCTGAACGTTATGCTTTTGAATTTTTAAAATGGGATCAGGAAGAAATTGATGAATTTTTAAAGGTTTGTTCTATAGCCAAAAAAAATCTCCATACATGCAAGATATGTGGTAATTTAGCGGAAGATGAACTATGTGAAGTATGTAAGGATACTACCAGAGATACGAGTACGATCTGTGTGGTTGAACAAGTGCAGGATTTAATCGCCATGGAAAAGACTCATGAATATAAAGGTGTCTACCATGTTCTTAACGGAGTAATCTCACCATCAAAAGGGATACTTCCGGATGACATCAATATAGATTCATTGATAAAAAGATGTGATGATACAATCTCAGAAGTGATCATTGCGACAAATCCAACAGTTGAAGGAGAAACAACAGCTTTATATTTATCAAAACTTTTGGAAAAGAAAAATATTCAAGCGACAAGAATCGCTCATGGCCTGCCGATGGGAGCTCATTTAGATTATGCAGACGAAATGACATTGATCAAAGCCATGGAAAACAGAAAAAAGATGGAATAAAAATCAGAGTAATCTGATTTTTTTTATGTGATATGAAAAAAATAGTATCATCATATAAATGCTTACTACACTTTATACAGATGGCCAAAGTAATTCAATTTGATTACTGGAACAATAATCAATGTACGACTGATCGGGCATTTGATCTGTGATGATGGTATGGAAAGCATTAACAGAAGCGAAAGTCGCTAAACCTGCCCGGCCAAATTTACTGTGATCGACTACAAGGATAGATTGTTGAGATTGTTTAACAGCCAAGCTTTTTATATCATGCTCACAAATATCAGAATTAGTAGCTCCTTTTTGTAAAGAAAAACCATTTGCAGCTATGAAAGCTTTGTCCAAGTTATATTTTTTTAATATCTTTACTGTATCATAATTTGCACAACAGTTTGTGGAATTAATAAATTCACCGCCAAGAAAAATAATCTTGAAATTTTTAAATTTCTTACATAAATATACGACATTCATATTGTTGGTGATTATTGTGATGTTTTTGACATTTTTAAGAGAGTCGATAATATGAATCGTTGTCGTTCCGGAGTCGATAAAAATAGAATCATTATCTTTGATCAGTGAAGCAGCTAATACTCCTATCCTGTGTTTCGATTGTATATTTCGATCGAACCTTTTATCATAAGGTATCGTATTGATGACTGCACGAACACCACCATAATGTTTCTCGATGAGTCCTTGCTTTTCCAGTATATCTAAATATCTTCTTAATGTACTTTCAGATAATTCAAACTGATATATCAGTTTTTCCATAGAGATTTCTTGTTCGGATTCAATGAGTTCTTGAAGCATGTTGATTCTTTCTTTTTTCATATCTTTTATTCCTCTTATTTATTACGTTCACATAATATCAGATATTTATTCAATCGGCGAGTTAAATATTAATAAAAATGAATAATTTCATCAAAATTATAATTAATTTTGTCAAAATTAATAAAAAAATTAGTGAATTTATTCAAAATATTATCATTTTGAATTGATTACTTTTTTTATAATCCATAAAATGAAAGTAGGACATAGATCTTTTCTAATCAGCGCTGAATCATATGAAAAGAGAAGGAGGGTAATATGTCAAAGAAAAAAATTAGTATAAGAACAAGTCTTATGACAGGTGTTTCTTATATGGTACCGGTGATCGTTGCAGGAGGACTTTGTATTGGTATTGCAAGAATTTTAGGCGGTTATGATGTTGGTAATGCTGAAGGTACAATTGGTTATATGATTAATCAAATCGGAAATGCTTCCATGTCATTTATCGTACCGGTTTTAGCTGCTGCGATTGCTTA
Organism: Traorella sp. mt218; assembly: GCF_055420025.1. Taxonomy (NCBI): domain Bacteria; kingdom Bacillati; phylum Bacillota; class Erysipelotrichia; order Erysipelotrichales; family Erysipelotrichaceae; genus Traorella; species Traorella sp. mt218. Next base: position 34,496 of record NZ_JBVAYM010000004.1, on the reverse strand, counting down.
TTCAATTGCAGAAAGACCGGGTATTGCACCGGGTCTGGTAGCGGGTTATTTATCGACACAAATTCAGGCAGGTTTCTTAGGAGGAATCTTTGGAGGCTTGTTGGCCGGTTATGTTGTTGCGGCAATTATAAAATATATCAAGCTTCCTAAAACAATGCAGGGACTTATGCCTATTATTGTAATTCCGCTGATTTCAAGTTTAGTTGTTGGTTTAGTAATGATCGTATTAATCGGTCCTCCGATCGCTGCATTACAATCATGGATTTTAGCGACAATGACATCATTACAGGGTGGATCGAAAGCTTTGCTTGGCAGTATTATAGGTGCTATGATGGGCTTTGATTTAGGAGGTCCGGTGAATAAAACAGCTTGCCTGTTCGCAAATGGCTTATTAGCTGAAGGTGTATATGGACCAACGGCAGCTAAATTGGTCGGTGGAATGATACCTCCGCTTGGAGTTGCTTTAAGTGTATTGATTGCCAGAAAAAAATATACTCCTTCTGAACATGAAGCTGCAAAAGCAGCATTACCGATGGGACTTTGTTTCATAACTGAAGGTGTATTACCTTTTGCCGCAACAGATCCGATTCGTGTCATCGTTTCTACGGTTGCTGGATCAGCTGTTGGCGGAGCACTTACAATGCTATGGGGAGTTGAAAGTCAGATTCAGGCAGGTGGTATCTTTATCGTACCGTTCATGAATAAACCTTGGATGTTTATGCTGGCATTAGTTATTGGATCTATCGTAACAGCTCTCGTTTTAACATTATTGAAGCCTGCCAAACCAGTGACAACAGAAGAAACAGAAGAAACTGTAGAATTAGATATAGATATTAAATAAATAGCATGTCTGTTGTTTCATAAATACTTGAAACAACAGACATATCTTAGGAGAAATATATGAAATATTTTTTAGACAGTGCAAAAATTGATGAAATACGATATGCATATAAATATTTGAAAATAGATGGTGTTACAACAAATCCGAATCATATAAAAAATAGTGGTAAATCATTTAATAAAATATGCAAAGAACTGGCAGATGAGTTTAAAAATGTAAATTTTCCGATTTCTATTGAAATAGATCCACATATGGATAAAGCTGAGGATATGATCCGTGAAGGAAGGAAATATGCGTCATTATCTTCAAATTTTGTCATAAAGATTGCCTGTACTGAACAGGGACTGATTGCTGCGGAGCAATTAGTGAAAGAAGGAATCAAAACAAATATTACACTTGTTTTCTCTGTATCTCAGGCACTTCAGGCAGCTCGTATCAATAGTACATATGTATCACCGTTTATTGGATGGAAAGAAAACAACGGTGAAGATGGAGTCAGCTATCTGAAGAATATAAAAGATATCTATCAAAATTATGGTTACAAGACAGAAATCATAGCTGCGGCAGTACGTAATGGATATCAAATTGGAAAAATAGCTGCTTATGGTATTGATATCGTTACGGCAGGTTTAAGTGTTTATCAGGATAGCTTATATCATCCATTTACAAGCTATGGCATTCAGAAATTTTGTAAAGCGTGGGAGGAAACGAAGCAAGATGAATAAAGTAATAGGATTCATCGGTCTTGGCATCATGGGAGAAGCGATGGCTGCAAATTTGATCAAAAAGAGTGGATGTAAGGTCATCGTTTATGATATCATTCCTGAAAAAATAGAAGTTTTAACGAAATTAGGCGGTAAGAAAGCCAGTTCTGTGGAACAGTTAAGTGCAGACAGCGATATTATCATTACAATGGTGCCTGCCTCGAAACAAACGATAGAAGTGTATGAGAATATTTTGAAAGGCTTACGTAAAAATGCGTTGTGTATCAATATGTCAACGATTGAACCTGATACGCATTTGAAAATCGTAGATCTTGTTGAACAGAAACAGGCAAACATATTAGATGCACCAGTTGTGAAAAGTAAGGCAGCAGCCATTGAAGGAAAGCTTGGCATTTACGTCGGAGGAAGGGAAGAATGTTTCGCAGACTTGTTACCAATTCTTTCATGTATGGGTGAACAAATCAAATATATGGGAGGTCATGGTAAAGGACTCTATATGAAGATCTGTCATAATATGTTAGTTGCAGCTATTCAAAATGGAGTGAATGAAATGATGGTACTGGCCAGTAAAGCAGGGCTGGCATTAGAGGAGGTCATACCGGCAGTATCTATGGGTGGCGGTCAAAATGCCTATTTGGATACAAAAGGCGATATGATTCTTAATGAAAACTTCGAACCGGCTTTTTCCGTATTGAATATGCATAAAGATATTCATATCGCTAAGCAAATAGCTCAAGCATATGAACTGGTACTTCCAGCCTTAGATATAAGTACAGATATTTATGATCAGGCCGTAGAAAAATATGCTTCACTAGATTTTAGCGTAACCTATAAAGTTGTAAAGGAAAAAAATCACATATGAAAGAAAAAATAAAAATAGGTGTTGTTTGTCTTGCAAGAAATACCTATGATGTAGAAGCGGCAATACAGTTGTATAAAAATACACAAAAAGAATTGAATGAAAAAAAGGAGTATCATTGGATCATAGAAAAAGAAGTGATCATTGAAGATGAAGATGCGATAAAGAGTGCCTTAAAATTTAAGGCAGAACATATTCAGGCTTTGATACTGATCAGTGGCACCTTCCATTTAGGAACATTGGCTTTGAAATACAGCCAATATCTTTCCGTACCAATACTTTTATGGGGATATCCTGAACTTCCTTATGATGGCGGTAAGATACGATTAAATTCGTTATGTGGAGTGAATTTGGATGCAAGTAATCTTTATAAGGCAAATAAAAAATCATTTCATACTTCAATCCGATCAACTGTCGATGAAGCATTTTTAGATGCGATAAAGATTCAATATACTTTAAACCAAGCACATATCGGAATCATAGGACATCATGCTCAAGGTTTTTATAATATTGATGTAGATGAATTATCTATATATCATAAATTTGGTATTCTTATAGATCATTATGAATTAAATGATATCTTCCATATGAAAGAAGAAGAGCATGATGTTGAAGATTATATGATAAGAATAAAAAAGATCTTCGATCTTTCAGATATCAATGAAGCTCAATTATCAAAAACAGCGATATTGTGTGCCAAAATAAAAAAGTTTTATCATCAAAAAAAATTAGATGGATTAGCAATACGGTGTTGGCCGGAATTTGCAAATGGATATGGTATAAGTCCATGTGCAGCAATGTCGATCCTTCAAGGAGAAGAAATGTTGCTGGCTTGTGAAGGTGATATAGATGGATTGATTTCGATGATGGTCCATCAGGCATTAGGTTTAAAAACACCTTTTTTAGCGGATCTTTCACAAATTGATCAAGGTCAGAATACTATGCTGCTTTGGCATTGCGGTGTAGCTCCTATAACATTATGGGATGGTGTTAGCATTCGTTCACTTGATACATATTTCGCGCAAAACAGAGGAGTTACAACAGGATTTGTCTTAAAACAGGGACATGTTCAGCTTCTTCGTTTCGATAGCGTCCACGGTAAATATAGGATATTTATCTGTGAAGGAGATGCGATACCGATGCAGAAAGAATTACGTGGTACATATGCCAATGTGAAGCTAAATGCTCCTGTCATGGAAGTGTTTAACAAAGTAGCAGGAAATGGCATTGCTCATCATTTTTCAATGAGCTATGGACATGTACGAGAAGCGATACGCATGTATGCCAAGTTATATGATATTCCTTTGATTGAAGGATAAAAAAGTCTTGTTTTGAAACAAGACTTTTTAATAATAGCGCGTAAGAATATAAAAAATCATGAAAAAATTTGTGATCAGCAGAATGGGAACTCCGTATTTAAAAACAGCTTTTTGTGTTTTATGATGAAAACAAAACATAGCGATCAGCGTACCTAAGCTGCCACCAAGAAAAGATAATGAAAGCAGCACTTTTTCCGGTATGCGAAAAGCATGCTTTTTAGCTTTTCTTTTATCAATTCCCATATAAATAAAGGTAATGACATTTATTACAAATAGATAAACAAGCAGATAGGTCATCTTGAATGCAAGGTCCTTTTTATTTTACTTGCACAATTTTTTTCATATCTTAAATTTACCTGACTTAAAATCTTATTAAATTCAGAGATACCGTCATGTTCAGCTGTCTGTTCATATTCGATCTCATAATCTGTGATACCATTATATTCATTGATATCAAAGCATAATTCAGCCTTTTCTAATTCAACGACAGCCCGATAAGTAACACATTTACCAAGCTCCATGAGTGGTTTTTCAATGTTTAACTGGTCAAGAAGTCCCTTGATCTCGGAAGATTCAAAAGCCTTAGATGAATTTTCATTGACATAACATTCATATTCGTGATGGCCTTTAGGAGCAGGCGTCTTTAAAGTTATAAGGAAAGTATTATTTTTTTCACGTATTCTTAAAGCACATTTTTGATTTCTTAAGTCAAGATCTTCTGTATCATAATAATAATTGATTTGCTTGATAAAAGTTTTATCTTGATATAATGCAGATAATTTTTCAAAATCTTCTTTTGTCACAAGTATTTTATTTTCAACTTCTAAATTATTTATCATTTTCATCACCTATGTCTTTATGATACAATAGGTTAAGCAGAAAAGGAAGAAGGAAATGAAAAAGTTTGGTATTGTCGCAAAAAAAGATGAAACTTCGATTCAGATCGAACAAATAGTAAAAGAAAAGTTAACTGAAAAAGGCTGGGTGTATGATAAAAAAAATCCACAGCTAGTATTATGTATCGGTGGCGATGGTACATTTCTTTATGCCGTACATAAATATTTGGATATTATTGATAACTGCAGTTTCCTTGCCATTCATACAGGCACATTAGGCTTTTTTACGGATTATACGATTGATGAAGTCGATGAGTGTATTTTTGATGTCGTTAATAAAGAGCCGATTATCAGAAGCGTACCTCTTCTTAAAATAGTTTGTGAGAATGAGGCTTATTATGCTGTCAATGAAATGAGAATTGAAAATGTCGTGAGGACACAGCTGCTGGATGTGAAAATTGATGGTGTTCTTTTTGAAACCTTTAGAGGTACAGGAATGTGTGTTTCAACACAATCCGGATCAACAGCTTATAATCGTTCATTGAAGGGAGCCGTGATTGAAGAAGGCTTGAATTTGTTGCAGCTGCATGAGATCACAGGTATCCATCATCAGAAGTATCGTTCATTAGGAGTGCCTTATATCATGGATCCTCATCGGAAGATCGAATTTTTCAGTGATAATTTTCATGATGCGATTTTATGTTATGACCAAAAGCATTTGTTATTGGATCATGCGAAAAAAGTTGAAGTATCATTAAGTGATAAAAAAGTGCATTTCGCAAAATATCGAAACATCAATTATTTGGAAAGATTGAGAGATCTTTATTAAAAAAAGTGACTAGTCATAAACATAGTCACTTAATTTTTTTGCTTTGCTGGAAGCATTTAAGATAAAGCCTAAGGCTATAAAATAAGACAGTAGGGAGCTTCCGCCATATGAAACAAATGGCAATGTGATACCTGTAATCGGCAATAGACCGACGACCATCCCTATATTTTGAATCTGCTGATAAACGATCATACCTAAAAAGCCGCACATCATATATTTTTCAATGGCATTGTCAGATAAGACGATGATGCGATAAATACGATAATCAAGCAGGAAACATAAGCATAATAAAAATAAAGAGCCCACAAGGCCAAAGGATTGACCAAAAATAACAAAAATAAGATCTGTATTGGCTTCTGAAAGCTGGATGGTCGTTGGCTGCAGACCAACACCGGTCAATCCGGCAGAACCCAAGGCCAGTAGTGAAGTATAGAGCTGATGTCCATCCTCTAAGACGCTTTCCTCCGGATAGAACCAGCCGTCAAATCGTCTTAACTGATGATCCTGAAGAAAGATATTCAAGATATTACGCTGATAAAAATAAAGATATAAAAACAACAGAACAATGATGACGATTGCCGTAAAGAACACCAGAAACCATTCCTTGCGGATACCCGAGCATAAGACCATGAGGACGATACTGATACCGATGATCATAACAAGACCTGTGTCCGGCTGAAGAAGAATGAGGATCAAAGGCAATGCACAAAGCTTTGCAATCTTGATAAACAGCTGTATATCTTCTTCATAGCTGTTTTCGGTCTTATTCTCATTATGTTCATTAATGATCAGGGCTGTTTTGATGACTAAAACGATCTTCATGAACTCTGAAGGCTGTAAGCTTCCCAGACCCGGAATGTTATACCAACTGATCGCTCCGTTGATATCATCAATGAGTCCTCCGGGAAGATGGCGTCCGGTAAGCTTAAATAGCACCATATCAATGAAAAGGATGATCAAAAGCACCAGTAAGATCTTATAAATGATTTCAATAAAATCATATAAAGACTCATTACCAAAATATAAGATAACACCTACTGCTACCAAGCTGATCAAGACCCAGCGAAACTGTGTAAAAACAATATTTGACTGATAAGCTTGAAGCTGTTTTAAAGATGAATAAATCGCAACCAGACTGCAACAGACTAATAAACCGACAATTACAATAAGGATGTAGTCGTACTTCTTTGGTTCTTTCACGCGATGAAGATATTTATTCATGAAGTCACTCCTTCTTAAAAGTGTTGTTTGAACTGAACACTTAATAATGTTATTATATATGAGAGGTGATTGTATGTCAAAATGGCATTCATTATTAGAGATACTTCAATTTCCATTAAAAATGCTTTTTATTGGAACATTGTTGCTTGGAATAGGGACAATTGTCCTAAATCCTAATGTCACATTTTTGTGGCAGATCGATCATCCCGTTTTAATACAGGTATTTGAACTGCTTCGGTATATGGGGGCAAGCATTATTTATTTCTTTCCTTTCCTTGTCTATGTACATATTTTATCACACCGATATGAATCTTCGATGCTTGTAATGATCGGTGTACTTTCTTATTTGATCATTCATATTTCGATGGTATTCTTTTTAAATCCATCTTTGCCAAGTTATTTTTATCAATCGATCTTCAATATTACGGAAATTGATTTTAATCAGATTTCCGGTACGTTGTCATCAATACGGATGCCATATCAATTAGGAATCTTTGGTTATATACTTGCATTTGCAATCACGCATTTCTGTTATATACGCTCAAGAAAATATTCTATCTTCGGAATTACGTCATTTGTAGATCATGATGCGATGGCAGGAGTGATGACCATGATCGTCAGCGTGTTATGTGGAGTAGGTATTGCTTATGTATGGCCATTTGTTGCCAATACGATGAATACCTTTTTCGAAATCATTGCCAGTGATATTTCAAATCCGGTCAATTTATTGCTTTATGGCATGTTTGAAAGGATCAGTGCCATATTAGGACTTCTGGATATTCCAAGGCAGATTTTCTGGTTCAGTGAAATGGGCGGCAGCTGGCTGAATAATGTCGGACTGAAATTTTCAGGAGATGTGGCGATATGGACGGCTCAGCGTCAGGCGGGAATGAGTACGATGACCTCAGGAACGTTCATTACTCCTTATTATGTGATCAATTTATTTATCATACCGGCTTTTTATCTGGCTTATTATCGTCTTTGCAGCAATATAGAGGATAAGAAAAGATATATAGGATTTTTTATCATCGCATTTTTATTAACGATCCTTTGCGGTAATCCTTTACCGGCTGAAATCGTCATGCTGATCCTATCACCGATGCTTTATCTGATATATATCGTGATCGTTGGTCTTTTATATGCCTTCCTGCAAATGTTCCACGTGGTTGTCGGATATAATTTTTCGGAACTGCTGATATTGGCTGATCCGGGAAGCGGTCTGGATTTGTTGGAATATTTAAGAAATCCATATATCGCATATAACGTGTATAAGCTATTAGCTGTTGGATTGATCATTGCCGTTATCTTTTATTTCCTTACAAGGATTTATTTTAAGAAATATGCTTTAGGTTTATTCCAGATGGTGGATAAGGATAAGATCTGTGCCGAAATCGTTGAAAATCTCGGCGGACTCGATAATATCATCGAGGCCCATTCGACACCGGATAAGCTGACGATCAAATTTGTGAACCGTGAAATGGTAGATTATGATTCCTTGAAGAATAAAGGAGCTTATTTATTGCTTGAAAGCAGGAATGGTTATTTGATACGTATCGGTAATATCTCAACGATGGTCAAAGATTATATCGTGCGTATGAAGAAAGAAACCATTCAGGAATTTCCACCTGTTCAAAATGATACGAAAAAAAGTGAAACAAACGAATAAAGACCTACTTTGAAAGGTCTTTTTTTGATATAATAGAGTGAGGCAGGAGTGAGTTTCTTATGAGCGAAGAAGTAAAATATACCCCTATGATGATGCAGTATCTGGAGGAAAAGAAAAAATATCAGGACTGTATCGTATTTTATAGATTAGGTGATTTTTATGAAATGTTTTTTGACGATGCGAAAACGGCGGCACAAGAGCTGGATCTTGTTTTGACCGGAAGAAATGCAGGTGTGGAAGAGAGGGTTCCGATGTGTGGGATCCCTTATCATGCGGCAAACGGTTATATTCAAAGATTGACGCAGAAGGGATACAAGGTTGCGATCATTGAACAATTGGAAGAACCGGTGGCCGGTAAGATCGTTCAGCGAGGCTGTATCAAGATCGTTACTCCCGGAACATGGATGGAAGAAGGCGGAGATGAAAAAGAGAGTTATTTCATTGCTTCCATTGCTGATACACAGTTTGGCTTATCGATTGTTTATTGTGAAATTACGACAGGAGAATGTTACGGACAAAAGGCAGACCGCAGTGTTCAGGCATTGACACGATTATGCTTAAGCAAGAATGTCCGAGAGATCGTTGTGTCTTCTCATTTTGACAGTAAATTCAAAAAGGTCATCGAGGATCTGAATATCACCCTTTCAACAAATGATAATCTTTATATGCATGATGTATATGAAGATTTGGTTTCACATATTGATGATGAGGGAATTATAAATGCTTTTGCTCAATTAACGAATTATCTTGAAGAAACACAGAAGATGGTCATGTCACATTTAAGTAAGGTTGAGATGATCAGTGAAGAAGAAACGATGCAGATGGATTTTTCCACGAAACAGAATCTGGAGCTGACACAGACCTTACGTACAAATTCAAAATCACAGACGCTTTGGTCATTTTTAGATCATTGTGAAAGTGCGATGGGAAGTCGTATGCTGAGAAGATGGATCGAAGCACCGCTCATTGATATGAAGGAAATTAATAAAAGAGAAGATGCCATTGATTATCTGAATGGCAACTTCATCATAAAGGATGAGTTGAAGGAATATCTATCCAATGTCTATGATCTTGAAAGGTTATGTGCGCGAGTTGCCATATCAACAGCAAATCCACGTGACTGTGTTCGTCTGGCACAGACGCTTTCAGTAATACCAAAGATATTAGACATCATTCGTGAATGTAAGCCTTATGCCTATCTGGCTAAATGTGATCCATGCCAGCCCCTCTATGAGAAGCTGAAGGACGCATTCGTAGATCAGCCAAGCATCCATGTCAAGGATGGTAATATATTCGTAGATGGATATGATGAAGAGCTGGATGAATATCGAAGACTTGGAAAAAATGGTCAGGAATGGATCTTAGAGTTTGAAACGAAGGAAAGAGAAAAGACACAGATCAAGAATCTAAAGGTCGGTTATAATCGTGTTTTCGGTTATTATATAGAAGTTTCTAAAGGAAATGTACCTTTGGTCAAAGATGAATACGGGTATGTCCGTAAACAAACATTGACAAATTGTGAGCGTTATGTGACACAGGAATTGAAGGATCATGAGGATGCGATCCTGCATGCTCAGGAAAGGGCGATCCGTCGTGAAGTCAATCTGTTTAATGAATTGATTTCTCAGATCAAGAGCTATTTGCCGAAGCTGCATGAATGTGCCAATGCCTGTGCGATCATTGATTGTCTTTATTCATTGGCAGTCGTATCAAATGAAAATGGTTATATTCGTCCTGTATTTACGAATAAGCATGAAATTGAAGTTATTGACGGACGTCATCCGATATTAGAAAAGGTCATTAAAGGAAATCGTTATATTCCAAATTCGTTGGTCATGAGAGAAAATGAAAATATTAATATCATCACAGGTCCAAATATGGGTGGTAAATCTACTTTTATGCGACAGATGGCAAGTATCGTGATATTGGCTCAGATCGGCTGTTTTGTTCCTGCGAAAAAAGCATTGTTGCCTATTTTCGATAAGATCTTTACAAGAATCGGTGCCAGTGATGATATCATGAGCGGACAGTCAACCTTCATGGTAGAGATGATGGAAGCCAATCAGGCTCTGACACATGCTACTGAAAATTCATTGATTCTGTTTGATGAGATCGGACGTGGAACATCAACCTATGACGGTATGTCATTGGCACATGCGATGATCGAATATATCGATCAGACGATTCGTGCGAAAACACTTTTTTCCACTCATTATCATGAACTGACATCTTTGGAAGAGGAATATGATACCATTCGTAATCTGCATGTTGAGGTTCATGAGGAAAATGATCATGTTACCTTCCTTTATAAAGTGCTTCCGGGCAAGGCAGATAAAAGCTATGGTATCAATGTAGCACGTCTGGCAAAACTGCCTGAATCCATTCTGGAAAGGGCGACTCAGATATTGGCAGGTCTTGAAAGTCAGACGAAGCTGGATTTAAATCTGGCAGGACATTATGAGTTTAAAAAAGAAGAAAATGTATTTGAAAAACAGCTTTGTGATCAGATTGCACAGATGGATGTAGATGCTCTTTCACCGAAGCAGGCATTAGAATATCTATATAAGCTTCAGGAAAAGCTGAATCAAAGATAAGGAGGTCCTATGGCCAAAATAAGACAATTAAGCAAGCATATCACCAATATGATCGCTGCCGGAGAAGTTGTGGAAAGACCGATGGGGATCGTTAAGGAATGTGTAGAAAATTCTATTGATGCGCATGCGACACATATTGAAGTACATATTCTGGATGGAGGACTTTCAAAAATTACAATTATTGATGATGGAGATGGCATGGATCGTGAAGATGCGGCCATGGCATTTGAACGTCATGCGACAAGCAAGATCAAAGAAGAAAGCGATCTGTGGAATATTCATTCATTAGGATTTCGTGGGGAAGCCATTCCTTCGATAGCTTCTGTCAGTGAAGTAACGATGAAAACTAATAATGGCAGTGAATCAACGATGATTCAGGTTTTTTATGGTGAAAGAGTGGCCTATCAGAAATATGCAACACCGAAAGGGACACAGATCGATATCGAAAATCTATTTGCGAAGACACCGGCCCGTTATAAACATTTAAAAACGACTCAATATGAATTTTCATTGATCAGCGATGTCATTCAGAAATTTGCTTTAGGATATCCAAATATATCCTTCCTTTTAACTCACAATCATATTGAAACCTTTAAAACAGGGGGAAAAGGAAATCTGCAAGAAGTCATCTTTCAGATATTCGGCAGAGAGGCCGCTAAAGGAGCGATCCCTCTTTATGGCAAGGATGATGATTATACGATTGAAGGCTATGCGATCCAGCCAAATATTAATCGGGCAACTAAATATTATATGTATGTTTATATCAATCAGCGTATGGTTCGTCATCCACGCATCTATAAGGCCATTCAGGATGCTTATCATGCATATATGCCGCAGGACCGCTATCCGATCGTTGTCTTAAATGTAACGATGGATGCGCAGCTTTTAGATGTCAATGTCCACCCATCAAAATGGGAGGTTCGTTTATCAAAAGAAAAGCAATTAGAGAATTTAGTTTATACAACGATTCAAAATGCACTTAAAAATAAATTGCAAATACCTGAAATGCAGCCGGTAAGAGAAAAGATCAAGGTTGAAATGCCAACCTTTGATATCTATCCAAATGAAACAAAGCTGCATCAAGAAGTGCATGAAAGCTTTACAGAATATCGAAAAACCGAAGAAGATACTTTGAAAGATGAAAAAAATATAGATGATCCAAAGAAAGATGTCATGGAAGAAATTCCAGAACCACAAAAGGAAGAAAAAAATATGGATTTTACGGAAGAAGTGAAACCTGCCGTAAATCCATCCTTTCCGATTCTTAGTGTTATCGGCCAGTTTCACGGCAACTACATACTTGCACAGGGAGATAAGGGATTGTATATCATCGATCAGCATGCCGCACAGGAAAAATATCACTATGAGGTACTGCGTAACAATATCTTTAAGCCATGTGATATGCAGACACTTTTAATACCTGAAATCATCAAGGTATCCCCGGCCATCCTTGTTCAGCTGGAAGATATCAATAAGATGCTTGCCCATATGCAGCTGAAATGTGAATGTTTCGGTGAAGATGCGGTTATATTGCGTGAAGTTCCGATATGGCTCAAGGATACGGATATCACTAAATTTATGCTGGATATTTTTGACTATTATCAGAAAAACCAGCAGATCCAAGCCGAGAGTCTGCGTAAAGCAGCTTTGGCATCACTGGCCTGTCATTCCAGCATTCGTTTTAACCGTAAGCTCAATATGGATGAAATGAAGCAAGTGGTCGAGGATTTAAGAAAATGTGAACAGCCTTTTACTTGTCCACACGGTCGTCCGACCTTGATTTGTATAACGGATGAACAGCTGATCAAAGAATTCAGTCGTTAAGGGAGAAATTATGAAAAAAATAATCATTCTGGTAGGACCGACAGGCGTAGGTAAAACGAAATTAAGCCTTGACCTTGCAAAGAAATATGACAGTGAAATTATCAGCGGTGATTCGATGCAGGTCTATAAAGAAATGACGATCGGGACAGCGAAAATAAAGCCTGAAGAAATGCAAGGCATCGTTCATCATATGATTGATTGCTTTTCTTATAAAGATGAATTTAATGTCAAAGTATTTCAGAGTGAAGCCCGGAAGTATATTGAAGAAATCAGCTCGAATAACAAGCTTCCGATCATTTGCGGAGGAACAGGATTGTATATCAAATCACTTTATTATGACTATGAGTTTGCTGATGAAGAAGAGGATAAGGATTTTAAAGCCTTTCTGCAGTCAAGAAGCAATGATGAATGTTATGGGATGTTGAAGGTGGTGGATCCTAAAGCATGCGAAACGATTCATAAAAACAATCGTAAACGAGTTGAAAGAGCGTTGATGCGTGCTCATTTAGGAAATAAGAAAAGTGAAAAGGAAGAAGCTCAACAGCATCAGCCAATTTATGATGCCTATGTGATCGGGCTCACTGCCTCACGTGAAACACTCTATGAGCGTATCGACCAGCGTGTTGATAAGATGATGGAAGAAGGTCTTTTGGAAGAAGTAAAATCGTTGATTCATGATGAATCTGATTGGAATCTCCAAAGCTTACAGGGAATCGGTTATAAGGAATGGAAGAATTATTTTCAAAATGAAAGCTCACTTGAAGAAACCGTAGAACTCATCAAAAAAAATTCCCGTAATTTTGCGAAACGGCAATATACGTGGTTCAATCATCAGATGAAAGTACATTGGTATGATATTGAAGAAAGGGATTATGAACAACATATATTCAAAGACATAGATCAATGGATAGAAGGTTAAGAGCATCATTCAAGAAAGCTTTTGAAAGGTAGAAGTGTAAAACTGGATGATCTCTTTAGTAATGCATACAAGATTTTAAGACCGTTGATATAAACATTTAGCTCCATATCTTTCGTGGTATGGAGCTTTTTTATAGAAATATATTGGAAATATGTTGTCAAGAATGTTTATTTTCATGACTATTGATCCATAATTGGATCTGTTTTCTTACTGGTGGTGAAATATTATCAGGGATGTTTTCAATTGAAAAGAATTGCAAATCATCAACCTCACCCTTTTGACATGTAAGGGTTCCGGAATAATTGGTACATAGAAAGACGATATCAATATTAGATACCTCATCACCATTTGGATAAATATAATGCAGATCTTTTCCGCTGAATACACCAAACAGCTCCAAGTCATGAGCCATTAATCCGGTTTCTTCCAAAAGTTCTCTTTTAGCAGCACTTTCTACTTCTTCATCTAATTCAACAGAGCCGCCGGGATAACCCCAGCAATGATTATCACTTCTCAATTGAAGCAGGATCCGGTTATTTTTATCTTCTACGATGACGCTTGCTCCAACCTGAAGAAGAGGCCGGTGTCCGACGATTTTTCGTAGATCCATGATATAAGATGACATATTTATTCTCCTTTAAGCATACCTAATCATAACGTTGTTAAATTGAAATGTAAAGCTCGAAACAACAAACAGTTGAGATGCATACAACCAAGAGTTGTTGTGTTCAACTGCTAAGTTATTTACTTTTATCTATGCGGATCTTAAAATTAGGACAGAAAGAAGGAAACCGCTATGAATAAGTTCAGCATATTATCAACATTGAAGAAACAACTTCAATTGATCAAAGAAGTAAAGATGAGTTATTTATATTTATGTTATGCATTAAGTGCAATTTTTGGAGGGATGATACCGATCATATCAGTATTCTATGCAAAGCTGATCATTGATGTCATTCAAGGTTCAAAGAATGAGCAGGAGTTGATCATAAGGGTCGTTGTATTGACGATGGCGAGCGTGATATGTTTTTCAATAAAAACAATGATAGGAGGTTTTGCCGGCAGTAAATATATCCGTCTGCGCCAAAATGAGTTCAATCGTTGTGCCAGGCTGTATCATGATGTTGATTATAAATATATCGAAGATTCTCGATTTCAAGATCATGTAAATGTAGGGTTTCGGGCTTTGGAGAGTGATGGCCGCGGCTTCCAGCACGTTTATTCCATGTTAGGTATATTGGCAGCGGATTTTGTCAGTATCGTACTTTTCTTTGTGTTGATCAGTCAATTCAGTATTTGGATAGGAATTATCTGTATCGTGGCTGCATGTATGATAACGTGGATCAATCGTTCGATTTCTAATTATGCACATACTAAAGAAGATGACGAAGCCAGGGCTTTCCGTCAGGCCAATTATTTCAATAATACATGTTCTGATTTTGCTTATGGTAAAGATATACGAGTATTTGAGCTTAAATTTCCGCTTCTAAAGATCTATCAGGATAAATCGAAGCAATATGTACAGGTCATTCGTGAAATAGAAGATAAGAAGTTAAAAATCGGATTCTTCGAGCTGGCTGTTCTTTTGATCCAGGATGCAATTTCTTATTATTTGATCGTCCAAGGCTTTTTTCAAGGACAACTGAGTTTAGCTTCTGTATCTTTATATCTGTCAGCGGTTGTCGGATTTACGACGATCATGCGTACCTTTTCAGAAAATCTGTCAATCATGATGACAGATCTTAAGCTAAGCAGCACTTATTTCGAAATGGTGATGGATCAAAGCTATTATAGTGAAAATACAGGGAGAATGGCCTTTGATAAAGAAACACCGATTGAAATTGAATTTAAAAATGTCAGTTTCCGATATCCAAATACAAAAAGATATATCCTTAAGGATTTTAATTTTAAGATCCATGCGAAAGAAAAGCTGGCGATTGTCGGTACAAATGGTGCAGGGAAAACAACGATCGTAAAACTTATCTGTGGTTTGTTTGAACCGGAAAGCGGTGAAATACTTATCAATGGAATCAAAGCATCTGAATTTTGTAAACAGGAATATTATAAAATGTTCAGTGCTGTATTTCAGGATTTTGAAATATATGCCGGAAGCATTCTTGAGAATGTGATTGGCAATGATACGGATGAATCATCAAAAGAGAGAGGAAGGATGTGTCTAAAGCGTGTGGGGCTGGAAGAAACAATCGAAAGCCTGCCGCATGGCTATGATACATCCTTGGTGAAAAGCATCGATCCAAAAGGCGTCGATCTTTCAGGCGGACAGAAACAAAAGGTAGCAATCGCCCGTGCCTTATATAAAAACGGCAATGTCGTGATCCTTGATGAACCGACAAGTGCTTTGGATGCCCTTGCGGAAGCTGAGATTTATCAGTCCTTTGATGATCTGGTTTCAAATAAGACAGCCATCTATATTTCTCATCGGCTTTCATCAACGAAATTCTGTGATAAAATTGCATTTTTTGATGAAAACGGATTACAGGAGTATGGCACTCACGAAGAGCTGATGGCTCTAAAAAAAGGTTATTATCATATGTTTGAAGTACAAGGACAGTATTATCAGAAGGGAGAAGCGAAGGATGAAAGAAAAGAATGTCTTGCCTAGATTTGTGAAATTCGCATATCAGGCCCATAAAAAATATTTCTTTGTCATGATGGGCTCTTCATTGGTGACATGTACAAACATTGTTTAGTGCTTATACGATCTCACTTCTGATTGGATGCATTGAAAATAAGCAATTGGAAAAAGCCTGTCAAATGGTCGTATTCATTACCGTTGTGGAGATTATATTACTTTTATTGAATAAAATTACAAAACGTCTGTTAGAGATTCATCGAGTGATCATGCAGGAAATCATCAACCAGAAGATTTCTGAAAAAATCATGTCCCTGCCTTTTTCTTATCTTGAGGATCCTTATTATATGGAATTGAAGAAAAATGTACAGATGGGTATTAATAATATGGGAACTGTTTATCTTTTATGTGACAGCTTTTTTAAGATCATATCTAATATTCTTTCTCTGGCAGGCCTTGGACTTATCATCTTTACGTTTGATCCTATTTTGGTTGTCATATTGGCAATCGGAATCTTATTGAACATAATCTTAGTGAAATTATCAATGAAATCACAGATTCGTTTTTTTCATGAGCTTTTACCGATCAATTTCAAATATGGTTATTATATGGATACGATCGTCGCAGAGAAAAATGGCAAAGATTTCAGATTATATACACAATTTGATCTTTTGTTTGATAAATTCAATGCATTTGCGAATATCGTTGCCGGTTATTTTACTTCGTTGAACCTTGAACAATCTTTTTATCAGACATTGATCTCCCTTGTACGCTATGTACAAATGGCCTTTGTATATGCGTTAGTAGGTGTACGGACGATTGTAACGGGAGCTAATATTTCAAATTTTTTTTTGACGGTATCGGCGGCAATAAGCTTTTCAGACTGTATCAGTAATATGATTCAGGTCAGCAGTAATTTTATGCGCTCAATTGAATATGTCAAACCACTTCTTGAACTTATGGATATCCAAGAAGAAAGATATGAAGGAAAAAGAGAATTAAAGGAAATCAGAAGCATAAGTTTTGATCATGTCAGCTTTACATATCCGAATACAGATACGTTGATCTTAGATGATATCACCTTTACGATTCATAAGAATGAGAAAATTTCAATTGTCGGTTTAAATGGCGCCGGTAAGACGACGATCGTAAAATTAATCTGCCGCTTGTATGAACCTACCAGGGGTAAGATACTGATCAATGATATTCCTGTTTCACAATATGATTACGAATCGTATATGTCGAAGGTCAGCACTGTTTTTCAGGATTATAAGATGTTTGCGATTACGATCAAAGACAATATATCTTTTCATATTGATGAAGAGAAAGCAAGAGAGCTGTCTTATGATACAGGGGTAGGAGAGATAATCGAGAAGTTGCCGAATAAATGGCAATCGATCTTATCAAAGGCCTATGATGAGAAAGGTGTCGAGCTTTCAGGTGGACAGACACAAAAGATTGCGATTGCCAGAGCTCTGGCAAAACCGGCAGATCTATTGATCTTAGATGAACCGACCAGTGCCTTGGATCCGATTGCGGAAGCTGAGATCTATGAAAATTTTAATGCACTTGCCAAGGATCGAATGGCCATCTATATTTCTCATCGCATGTCATCATCGATTTTCTGTGATCGTATCTTGGTCATTGATGGGGGCAGGATCAGTGATTTTGATACTCATACAAATTTGATGAAAAAGAAGGAAAGCCTTTATTATAAGCTTTTTACGACGCAGGCAAAAAATTATGCTTTGTAGACATAAAAAATTGTGAAAAAAAGCTGTAAATCATGTTTTAGGAACATATTTACAGCTTTTTAATAACTTCTAAGAAGCCTCGTTAAATTGAATCTCAAGCGTACATGTATCATCTCTGATATTTGGTATCATCTCTAAGAAGCTTCTAATAGCTTTTTGAGCGCGTGTTGCAGCTTCACTTAAAAGCCCGTTCTCAATTGCTTCTTCTTCAACCATTGTTTTTTGATTAGATGCGAAAGTCTTGTAATCATTGATGCTGATAGGATTAAAGATATTCTTTGTTTCATCATATACTTCAATACTGTCTTCATCGATCACATTGCTGATTATTTCTACATCAGGCAGCAAGACAGTGATCGTTTTATCTTCTACGATTATGTCGATCTTGCTCATATCGATGCCGGCTTGAAGCGTTCCTGAATATGTAAGCAAAAAGCTTTTTTTGGTTAAGGGAATATCCCATCCGTTTAATTCAAGTGAGTTTTCAAATTTGCCGACCTTGGTATAATTGTATTCTAAAACCGCAAGATCTGAAACTTCCTGAAGCTGTTGTGTCAACGAGGTAGAAGTAATTTCGGGTTCACTGTTTTTACCTGCATACATCATGCCGGCAAAGAAAATCAAACAAGCAAAAAGCACTAAAAAAAGTAAACTTAAGATTGTCTTTCTCGCATTGCGAATTTTTTCGGTTATTTTCATGAGATATCCCCCTTTCTTATCGACATGTGAATTATATCATGTTTCATAAATGACATTAATAAAATATTACAATTTCGTTAGGATAAAACATTTATATAAGTGTCAAATCATATAATTTACATAAAATACAGATGACATTCACTTAAAGGTGATGAAATATATATAAAAACATAAAAGATTTAGGTTGATTTTACATAAAATTTACATAAACTTAAAAATAATTTCATAATTTACATAATCAAAAGATATTTTTTCACTAGATTTTACAAAATATATATATACTTAAAGGGTCATATGTTAAAATAAGAGAAAGAATGTCATTGATATTTATGACAGAAAAGGAGCAAAGAATGTCGATTAGCTTAACAGAATATCTCAATCAGCTTGCTGCCAACCCTGCGCTGATCATTATTTCCTTACTGACATTAGGAGTCGTATTGGTGAATGGCTGGACAGATGCGCCAAATGCAATTGCAACATGTGTGTCAACGAGATCAATGACACCACGAAAGGCAATCATGATGGCAGCTGTTTTCAATTTCCTGGGTGTATTTGTCATGACCATGATCAATGCAACGGTCGTGCAGACCATTTACAACATGGTTGATTTTGGCGGTGATCCGCATAGTGCATTGACAGCATTGTGCGCAGCTTTATTTGCAATCGTATTGTGGGCGACAGCCGCATGGTATTTTGGAATCCCGACAAGTGAATCTCATGCATTGATAGCAGGTTTATCCGGAGCAGCGATTGCTCTTCAGGGAGGACTTGGAGGAATTAATGGAAGTGAGTGGATCAGCGTTATCTATGGATTGATCCTCTCATCTGTCTTAGGATTTGCGATGGGATGGATCGTGGTGAAGTTTGTCGAGCTGATCTTTCGAAATATAGATCGAAGAAAGACACAAGGCTTTTTTCAGAAAGCACAGATTGCAGGTGGTGCAGCCATGGCATTTATGCATGGTGCACAGGATGGTCAGAAATTTATGGGTGTCTTCATGTTGGGACTGTTTTTAGCTCAAGGTCAGGCAAATGCCGAAAATTTTGTTATTCCGGTATGGCTGATGATCTTATGTTCCGCAGTTATGGGGTTAGGAACATCGATTGGCGGTTACAAAATTATCAAAGCAGTGGGAATGGATATGGTCAGGCTGGAGAAATATCAGGGCTTCTCAGCAGATATGGCCGCAGCAGGCTGTCTTTTGATAGCTTCTGTAACAGGTATTCCGGTGAGTACGACGCATACTAAAAATACAGCTATCATGGGTGTAGCGGCCGCAAAAAGGCTAAGCGCCGTAGACTGGGGCATTGTGAAGGAAATGGTCTGGACGTGGATATTGACATTTCCGGGATGTGGTTTGATCGGATATATCATGGCACAGGTATTTATGTGGATATTTTAAAAAAGGAAGGTAAAGAAAATGTCAAATAAAAAAAATAACTGTTACTTCGAAGCATTTATGGAATTAGCCGATTATTCAAAACAGGCTGCTGATTTATTGAATGATTATGTCAATCATTTCGATTTATCCAAGATGGGTGAAAAAATCAAAGAAATGCATGAAATTGAAACAAAGGCTGACAGTACCAAACATGAGATGATGGATCGCCTGACAAAAGAATTTATTACACCTATTGAAAGAGAAGATATCAATCATTTGTTTAATGTGATTGAAAATGTATCGGATACGATCGAAGATGTTTTGATCAAAATGCATATTTTCTGTATTTCCGAGATTCGTCCGGAAGCTAAAGAATTTGCCAATATCATCGTTAAGAGCTGTGAAGCGTTAAAGAAAATGATGGCAGAATTTCCGAATTATAAAAAATCAACCCAATTACAGAAATATATCATTGAGATCAATGATCTTGAAGAAGAAGGAGATAAATTATATACCGGAAGCGTTCATAATTTGTTTTCAACATCAAAGGATCCAATTGAATTATTAACATGGACAGAAGCCATGGATCGCTTTGAAAAAAGCTGTGACTCCATTGAACATGTCGCAATTGTCGTAGAAAGTGTCGTCATGAACAATATTTAATTACATAAAATCATAGACAATAAAAAAAGGATATGATAGAATATGGGTGGATGAAACTCCACAATATAAAGAAACCCCAGTGCTACTACACTGGGGTTTCACTTTGGGAGGGAAGAGTCAGAGTCTTATCTGAATCGTAAATGAATCAGTCGAAGACATTCATTCAAAGCTATTATATTCTCATATAATAACTGGAGAATGATGATGGTTTCAAAACCCAACAATGACTCCTCCACAATATAAATACAGGCATCATAAATTTTCCCTCCCTTTCTATGCTGCCTACTATTATATATGCGCAAAAAGACGAAAATTCCCAAAAAAAGTAAAAAAAATAAAAAATGATTTATCAAAATAAATTTATACCCTTATGCTTTTATGTTCAGATTCTTTATTTATTATCAAAGACAAAAAGAACCTGAAGGCTGTTATCATAATTAGCAATTTTAACGATTAATTTGAATATTGTACAAATATTCTTTTTTTTTATAATTATTTACAGAGGAAAACATTATGAAATTATATACATTGTTATCAAAGTTAGAAGATAAATCCATTATATCCAGAAGTGATTTAGAAAGAGAACTGCATATTTCTGAAAGTACTCTTCGTAATCTGAAATCCAAAGCAAATGCAATTGGGAAATATCATGGATTTACGATTCAGACAATACGTGAAAGGGGGTATCATCTGGATGTTTGGGATAAAGAAAAATATGAAAAGTTTCTTACAAAAGAAAACTATCTGCCGACGGAAGGTCTGGATGCCGATAAGCGGGTATCATTGATGCTTTATATCTTATTGCAGTCAAATGAATATATTACATATGAATATTTAAGTAATCTTCTTGATGTTTCCAAAGCAACAGTTATTCGAGATTTTAAGGAAGTTGAGAAAAAGATCAACGAGAGCAATCTTCAATTAGAGAAAAGGAGTGGTTATGGAATAAGGGTTATTGGAAATGAACAGGATATAAGAAAAGCTTTTTCAAAATATGTGATTTGTAATTCAGCTTATATACAACCTGTAAAAGGATATTTTGAGTTTATTAAAGAGATTGATGTTGATGAAGTTACTGAAAAGTTTAAAGAGCTTTTAAAGAAATATTCGCTAGAAGTCACAGATGCTTCATTAGCAAATATCGTAGAACATATCCTGATACTTCTTTATCGATCAAAACAGAAAAAATATATCAATCAGTTTGATTCATATCCGGTTGAACCATGCTTTACAGAGATTGCTCAACAGATTATCGACTGGTTACAAGAAAGATATCCGATTGTCATTGATCCAAAAGAGGTTGATTTGCTGGCAGCTCATATTTCCGGCAAGACGTTTTCGGATAAGATGATTTCTGATCAAAAAGAAGAAATTACAGATGGAATCAAAGATATCTTGAACGAAATTGATGAAGAATTTCTGACAAATACGAAAGATGATGAATTGTTGCTGAATGCCTTGATCATTCATGTTCTGCCACTGATCAATCGAATGTATCACAATATTCAGCTGACTAATCCGCTTATTGATAAGGTATATAGTGAATATGCAAATGTTTTTCTGTTAGCGATGAGATTTAGCGATCTGATCGAGAAAAAATATAACTTTAAGCTTTCAAAAGATGAAATTGGCTATATTGCCCTTCATTTTGCTACTCATTTTGAAAGGATGAAAAATAGCAAAAAAGAGCATATAAAAAGATACTTGTTATCTGCGGAACCGGTGGAGGATCTGCACAGCTGTTGAAAATTAAGCTGAAATCGATCTTCCCTCATGCATCGATATCGACGATTGCTGTGAATAATATGAAGGAAACGGATTATCACAGTTATGATCTTATCTTAACAACGATTCCGTTGGAAGAAGAATATAAGGATGTTCCTGTTATCTTCATCAAGGAGTGGCTGGATGAGAATGAAATCGCAAGGATCGAAGAAATCATCATGATGCGTGCGAAAGAGAATCAGATAACAACGACTATTCGTGATATCTGGGATTTGTTCCATGAAGACTTGTTTTATGTAGACGGAATCAGGGATTATAAGAAAATGCTGGTTCATATGGGTGATGATGCCATTAAAAAGGGATATGCCAATGATCATTTCACAGAGCTGGTGTTAGAAAGAGAAAATCGTTTTGCGACAATATATAAGAATGGTGTTGCAGGACCTCATCCGATGGTTTTTGAAGCAAAAAAAGATTCGATCAGCGTTGCGGTATTTGAGAAACCCTTCTTTTGGGAAAACAGAGAAGTACGTGTTATCTTTTTGATCAATCTAAGAAAAGGTAATTTGTATCTTCATAAAGAGATCAGTAATATCTTGCTTTTGCTGATTGAGAAAGAGCATCTATTAGATACGATTGCAAAGTGTAAGACATTCAAGCAGTTTATAGAAGAGTTAAAAGCTGCGGTGTTATAAATCAGGAGGTAATTTTATGAGTACAGAAGAGAAGATCATGACCATGATCAGCTATGCCGGAGCAGGCAGGATGAAGCTGATAGAGGCGATGCGCTTAGCCGGTGATCGAAAGTATGAAGAGGGACTTCAATTGGTAGATGAAAGCGACAAAGATATTGTGAAGTGTCATCAGGCACAGACAGAGATATTGTTTCAAAACAGTTCGGATCCCAGTGCGCCGGGCAGTAATATCTCAGTGCTGTTGATTCATGCTATGGATCAGGTCATGAATACGATGAGCATGAGAGATTTAGTATATGAAATGATTCATATGTTAGAAAGGAGGGAAAAACATGATTAATGTAATGCTGGTTTGTGAGTATGGTATCAGTACTTCAATGATGGAAGAGGCTGTTAGAAAAGAAGCTAAGAAACAAAATGTCGATCTTCAGATCGAAGCACATAGCATCACGGATATTGATAAGTATATCAAATCAGTGGATTATGTCTTACTGGGTCCACAGGTTGGATATCGTATCAATGAATTACAGAAAAAATATCCGGAGCAGGCAGGTATCATGCATATCTTAGATCCAAGTGACTTTGCATTGCTGAATAGCAAAAAAGTCCTTAAAGAGATCGTTTCTGCTGTGAACAAGTAAAAGAAGAAAGGAGAAAAAAATGGAAAAAATTATTGAATTAATTAATAAGACGTTAGTGCCAATTACGATCAAAATAAAAAATATTAAATGGCTGACAGCAATTGGTGACGGTGTCATGGCTACCTTCCCGATTTTAATGATCGGATCATTTGGTACCTTGATTGCATATTTCCCAAATGAGGAAGTATTGGCATGGTTACAAACAACACCGATCTATCATATTTCCTTGACATTGGGAACATTGTCAAACGGATTGATGGGTTTGATCGCAGCTGTTGCCATCGCTTATTCTATGTCGAAACAGATCGACAGCGATGAGTTTACTAACTGTATTCTTGCAGTTATGTCCTTCATTATCTTACAGGGATTCACAGCCGGAAGCATTGCTACTTCAGGTATGGGAGCTCAGGGCTTATTCGTTGCGATGATCATTGGTGTCTTGATTCCGATGTTATCAAAATGGCTCATTGACAAAGGCTTTTATTTAAAGATGCCTTCCGGTGTACCACCTATGATCGAACGGACCTTTGCGGCATTGGTACCGACACTGGTTGTCCTGCTGCTATCCGGTATCGTTGAATGGGCCTTCTCTTTAACGGAATGGGGCAATGTGATCACTGCGTTCTATACATTGATCCAACGTCCGTTTACAAGTGTTGCGGCAACGCTGCCAAGCTTTATCCTATGTATCGTTTGCGGTGTGCTTGTTAACTTTGTAGGTGTTCACTCAACAGCTTTGACAAATCTGTGGCTTCCATTCTTAACGGCTGCCGCTGCAGAAAACCTGGCAGCAGTAACAGCAGGAGCTCAGCCAACCAATATGGTTACGGAAATTTATCGTGCTTATTATGCCGTTGGTGGTTTTGGATGTTTCTTTGGTTTACAGATCTGTATGCTGTTTGCCAAGAGCGAGCGTGTCAAGGCTGTCAGTCGAGTTTCATTCATTCCGGCTATATTCAATATCAATGAACCGGTACTTTATGGTTTCCCGATCATGATGAATCCGATCATGTTAATTCCATTCCTTTTGGCACCAATCTTAAACTGTGTGCTTGCCTATGTTACGACTTTGATAGGATTCCTTCCGATTTCAAATGGTGTCATATCTTCTTGGGCTTTGCCGACACCGATTCGTGTATATCTGGCAGGTTTAGGATGGCAAGGAGTAGTGCTGACATTTGTCATGATTGCCATGGACACTGCGATTTATTATCCATTCTTCAAAATTGCCGATCGTCGCTATGCAGAAGAAGAAAATAGGAGCGAAGCAGAAGCTGCTTAGATGTGATGATTGTTAATAAGAAGGATAAGTGAAAGCTTATCCTTCATTTGTAAAGGAGTAAATATTCATGAACGAAAAATATCTTGATAAATATTTGAATTATTATACCGGTGAAAACAGAAAAGCCATGTATGTATTATTTGCGAAACTGGTGGATGCACTGCGTAGTGATGAATTAGATGTATTTGATGAAATTCTGACAGAGGATTGTATTGCAGAATACAGTACGGTTGGAAAAGCGGTTGGTATTGAAGCCATTAAAAAAATGTTGAAATGGCCGGGACCTGAATGCAATGTCAAGAAATCAACGATCTGGAGCTTTGTCGCAAGAAGCAATAAAGAGGGATTCGGTCAGCAAAGTGCTTATATCCAAAGCATCATGGCCATTGATGATGGTGTCAATATCTTCCCGTTTACTTTCGGAGGAGTTTATTGTAATTCATATGTAAAAACAGAAAAGGGCTGGCGTATCAGTCATATTCGCTTTGATCTATGCTATGGTGATGATAATAACGGCTTTGTAATGGGTAAATGGAATCTGATCAGTCCGGATCTCTATTCAGGACATGTACCTGTCATCGTATCTGAACTGGATAATCCATGGACCGTGATTCCGGAAGACTGCGAACCACAGTCAGATGTCGAACAGATTTTTGAATTGCAGTTTAAGAAGACATTTGGATTTGACCGCGGTGATTTCAACTTGCCATTAAGTGTCGCAACAGAAGATATGTGGCAGTTTACTGAAGAACCGGGCAAACGCAATTATGTCAATTTCTTAAAATATAAACAGCACAAAGAACCGAATATGGAACATGCCAACCGTATGGGAAGCTGTGTCATTACAGGAGATACAGCCATCGCATGGATGCCAAGAGGTGAGGAACACCGTTTAAGAGATAAGGTATATACGAGAGAAAACATTCATTCCATGGTCACGACAGAAGCACATAAGATCTATGCGAAAAAAATAGATGGTGTATGGAAATTATATAAGATACAGGCTGGTTTTGAACCGGTAGAGAAAATGCGTTTTATTCCTATGGAAGATGATATCGTATCCTTTGATGAATATATTATAGGAGGTGACTGTGATGACAGCTGTTTCATTGGTTAAGAAATTCTTTGATTCCTATATCATGAATGAGTCAGATTTATTGGATGATCTTTTGGATACGGAAATAACCATTGATTATTCGACATTGGGAAGTATAAGCGGAAAAGAAGAGGTAAAGAAAGCGTTGGCTTTAAATGAAGATTTTACATATCGATATAATATTTTAAGTAATCTGATTGATTATAAAAAAGAAGATACATCGGTTGTCATTTGTAATGTTTTCCATTTTCTTATCAAAGAATATTCTTCTTATAATGTAGCGTCTGCGACTAGCTCAGTAAACGGACAGGTATTTCCATTGGTTTATGGCGGTAAATATAAATTTATCGTGGAAAATGATAAGATCAAGGCAGTATCTTTTGATTTAGAAGCACAGATGGGCAATACTTATTGGGCAAAAAAGAATTGGCAGTGGCATTTGTATGATGAAACGAAACATGATCCGAGAAAGGTTCTTTTAGATGAAATAAGAACGTATGAAAAAACAGATGAACAACAAAATATCATCCGCAGAATCTATGAATTTATGTTACTGGTAGATACCCGTCAAAGTGATTTATTCAAGCAATATGTCACAGAGGATGGTATCTATTCCTATCGTGATGCAACCCGGCAGGGAATGGGAATCAGCGAAGATACGCGTACAAGAGTCAGTATCATGAATCTGGTGAATCATATCGACGATCGTGAATATCAGAGCCATCACAGCTGTCGCATCATTGATGTAAAGGTGGATGGTGATGAAGCTGAAGTAACCTTAGAAATGTTTGAACCGACTAAGTTAGGTTATAAACATCTATTCTCTAACAATGTCTATCAGCCATATTATAATGAACAATGGAAATTAAAACTGGTGAAAAAAGAAGACTGGATCGTATCAAGTGCAGATCATAAAGCTGTTTCTAAATTCCAGAAAGTATCTTACAAGACACTTTGTATCTAATGAAAGGAATCAGTATGTTTAAAAAAGATTTTTTATGGGGTGGTGCTATTAGTGCCAGCCAGGCAGAAGGAGCTTGGAATGTTGATGGCAGAGGTATGAGCGTCATTGATGTGACAACAGCAGCTGCGCTTCATACACCACGACTTATTACTTTTGTCGATCGTGACGGAAATCCTCATGCTGTCAACCGGGCAGATGAAGTGGATGTCATGGGAGGTCATTATGCTGTTTTAGAGGGATATGATTATCCAAATCAAAAAGGCATTGATTTCTATCATCGCTATAAAGAAGATATTGCGTTATTTCATGAGATGGGGTTTAAAACATTCCGTATGTCTATTTCATGGTCACGCTTATATCCGACAGGACTTGAAGATCAGCCAAATCCAAAAGGTGTTGAATTTTATCGCAATGTATTTAAGGAATTAAGAAAATACGATATAGAACCTTTAGTTACCTTGTGGCATTTTGATACCCCTGCTTATTTAGAAGAAAAATACCATGGATGGAAAGACCGCAGGACCATTGATTTATTTGTGAAGTATGCGAAAACCTGTTTTGAAGAATATAAGGGACTGGTCAGATACTGGTTGACATTTAATGAGATCAACAATACCTTAAATCACTTATTAAGAAGAGAAGATGCGACAGAAGAAGAATATCAAAAGGCATACCAGCACCTTCATTATCAGTTTGTCGCAAGTGCAAAGGCAGTAAAGATCGGCCATGATATTGATCCTTTAAATAAAATTGGCTGTATGATCTGCGGAATCACTTATTATCCGCATACCTGTGATCCTAAAGATATCCTTTTAAATCGTCATAAGTGGGAAGAAAGCATTTTTTATTGCGGAGATGTACAATGTTTTGGAAAATATCCTGTTTATGCACAGCGGTTATGGAAGAAACACCACATCACACTTGATATCACACAAGAGGATATTGAAGCTTTAGCGCAAGGAAAAGTGGATATCTATACATTTTCTTATTATATGTCGAATAATGTTTCAAGTCATAAAACAAAAGATCAGGTTGGCGGAAACATGGCATTAGGTGAAAGAAATCCTTATTTGGAATATTCGGACTGGGGATGGGCCATGGACCCAACAGGTTTACAGTATTATTTAGAAGTGATGTATGATCGCTATCAGCGTCCGCTGATGATTACTGAAAATGGTTTAGGTGCCTATGATAAGGTAGAAGAAGATGGTTCGATCCATGATGAATATCGGATTGAATATCTGAGAGAACATATCATCGCAATGAAAAAGGCTGTGGAAGATGGTGTAGATCTTATTGGCTATACGACCTGGGGTCCAATTGATATTGTTTCACATTCAACAGGAGAAATGAAAAAAAGATACGGTTTTATTTATGTAGATGCTGATGATCAAGGTAACGGTACTTATGATCGCTATAAAAAAGATTCATTTTACTGGTATAAAAAAGTGATTGAAAGCAATGGCGAAGACCTTGGTTGATGAATAGAATATATGAAACTCTATATCCTAGATAATGGCTGGATGGAATGTGATGAAAACTGGATCGTTTGTCTGAATAGTTATAAGACAAAGACCAATCGCGAAGCAACAAGCAGATGGATCAAGATACCGGTATATTGTGTTTTGATCGATACGGGAAATGAAAAGATCTTATTTGATACAGGACAGAATCCAAATGAATATGATCGAAGCATCCGCTGTCCGTATTATTACAGAGAAGAACAATTGCTGATCAATCAGTTAAAGAGTCTCCATCTTGAACCAACTGACATTGATAAAGTTATATTATCTCATTTTCATGATGATCATTGCGGCAATATGGACATATTTAAGAGTGCAGAATTTTATATAGCACAAGATGAGTATGATTATGTCAAAGAGGCTTTGGACAATCATCAAAAGCCTAAAGGAGCGTATAAGTATGCTCATCTAAATATCGAAAAGATTCATTTAGTAAAAGAAGATATAAAGATCCATGATCATATTCAATTGATTAATCTTCCGGGACACAGCAAAGGTCTATTAGGGATGATCGTTCATTTAGAAAAAGAGGGTACTTTGCTTTTTCCAAGTGATGCAGTTGATACACACTTGAATTATGGACCACCGGCCATGCCGCAATATAGTCAATACAACTTAGAAAAATATTATGAATCAATTGAAAAGGTTAGAAATCTACAAGAGAGGTTAAACGCTAAAATCATATTTTCACATGATATAGAACAGTTTA
Organism: Traorella sp. mt218; assembly: GCF_055420025.1. NCBI lineage: Bacteria > Bacillati > Bacillota > Erysipelotrichia > Erysipelotrichales > Erysipelotrichaceae > Traorella > Traorella sp. mt218. Next base: position 5,137 of record NZ_JBVAYM010000004.1, on the reverse strand, counting down.
TGACATTAAAAAAAGCTCCCGATTATTATGAATAAAAAATTTGAAATTATAGATAATTTTGAGCGAAGATGATAACATGTAAATACCCCAAATAAATAAAAACCCCAGTGGCCTAAACACTGGGGTTTCGTTTGGAGGGAGAGGTCACAACCTATTAACGTTTAGCTGTTCTGATATACAGAACAGTCAAACGAAGGCATTCTTTCACATCTAGCCTATTTTCATAGTATAACTGGAAGAGAATAATGAACAAAAAGTTCAACTGCAAACCACCCAAACAAATAAATGCAGGTGTCATATTTTCTCTCTCCTACTTATGCCACCTACTATTTAATATGCATGAAATGTTAGAAATTCCCAAAAAAAAATATTACATAAAACTGTATTTATTCGCTTTAATAATTGAATGATTTTTGTTTAAAACTTTATTATAAAACTCTTGACAAATGTAAGCGGAACCATTAAGATAAGGATGTAGATAAAAAGGATTGTTACTCTTTGAGGCTTTACCTTTCATAACATAGCGATATGTTTTTTAAGGTGTGACTTGGAGAGTTTTTATTTTAGGAGGAAGTATGTTTAACTTATTTAAAAAGGTTGTTGAATCTGAATTGTATTCTCCGGTCAAAGGAAAGATGATTCCTTTAAGCGAAGTTAATGATCCGGTATTTTCTGAAAAGATGATGGGCGATGGATGTGCTTTTGTATTTGATGGAGATACAATCTATGCACCTTGTAAAGGTGAGATCATCTTAATCGCAAATACCCGACATGCAATTGGTATCAAAGCAGAAAACGGTGCAGAAATTCTGATCCATATTGGTTTAGATACCGTGAATTTGAATGGGAAAGGGTTTGAAGTGCTGGTAAAAGAGCATGATAAGGTGAAGGCTCATGATCCACTTGTTCGTCTTGACCGAGCGTTCATGAAAGAAAATAAGGTTGATCTGACGATGCCAATGGTAATCACAAGTTCAGATTATGTTATTGAATTAGATGAATATGGTGATAAAGAAGTAAGCAGTAGAGTTCTTAAAGTTAAAAAGAAATAAAGAAAGGAGCTGCCATGAAGGTTATTAAAAATATCAATAATAATGTTTCATTATGTTTAGATAGCAATAACAATGAAGTGGTGGCTTTTGGAAAAGGAATAGGTTTCACAAAACCACCCTATGAGGTGGATTTGGATAAGATTCAACGTACATATTATGGTATTGATCCTACCTATATCAATATGATCAATGATATTCCTGAAGATATTTTGGATATTTCTGATAAGATCATCAATTACGCAAGAATGAAACTGGAAAATCCTGTAAGTTCTAATATTGTGATCACCTTAGCGGATCATATTAATTTTGCGATTCAGCGATATAAGGAAAATATGAATATAAAGCTGTCCATCGTTCATGATATTGAGTATTTATTTGATACAGAGATGGAGATTGGTGAATATGCATTAACCTTGATTAGAAAGACTTTAAAGGTATTTCTTCCAAAAGAGGAAGCTGCATATATTGCCTTGCATATCATCAATGCGGAATCAATGAATAAGAATAACAAACAGGAAAAAATGGATGAAGAAGTGATTGATGATATTTGTGAAATCATCGAAAAAGATTTCCAGATCAAGATCGATAAAACAGGTTTTAACTATTCACGTTTTGTTTCTCATATGCACTATCTTTTAAAAAGAGGTAAGAAGAATGAAATGGTGAAAAGTGAAAATCAGAAGTTATATGAATCGCTTGTAAATGCATATCCCAAAACATATGAATGTACACAGCACGTAAGAGAGTATTTAAAGGATCAGCTGAATTGGGATCTAAGCGATGAAGAATGTATTTATCTGATGTTACATATGAATAGACTTTGTGCTCGAGAGGATTGTTACCAGTAGGGCTTTACCCCTGACATAAAGCTAAGTAATGAATGGTTCATTCATTATTTAGTTTTGGTTTGGGGTTTTTATTTTAGGCAAAACCAATGGAAGTGCGCAGCCATTGTTTGCAGATAAAAGCTATAAGAGAAAGGAGATAGTTATGGCAAAGAAGAATTATGATGAATTAGCTACAAAGGTAGTTGATTTAGTTGGTGGGAAAGAAAATATATCTTATTTTACACACTGTATTACACGATTACGTTTTAATGTGAAAGATAAAGGATTAGTTAAAATTGATTCGATTAAAAAATTAAAAGATGTGATTGGCACACAGTGGCTTGGTGAGCAACTTCAGGTAATTATTGGTACAGATGTTCCGATAGTTTATAAAATGATTTGCGCTAAGCATGGTTTAAAACCAGAGGCAGCTATTGATGAGAATCTCGACATCAACAATAATAGTAATAAAGAAAATATTATTACTAGAATAATTGATCCCTTATCTAAAAGTATTATTCCTGTCTGCGACGTTATTATTCCAGCATCATTTGTAATGTTGATTGTCAATGTGCTTGGTCCAACTCAACTTAATGTCATTTCGGCTGAAAGTGATCTTTATAAGCTATTTACTTTTGTTGGTAATGCTGGTTTTTATTTCTTGCCAATATACATGGGGTTTAGTTCGGCAAAAACCTTTAAAGCATCTCCCTATTTAGGTGCACTGATTGGCGGTGTGATGATTCATCCAACATTAATTGAAATGGTAACAAATGGTACAGCATTTACAGTTTATGGGATCCCAATGACCCTAGTTAATTATTCCAGCACCATTATTCCTATTTTTATGGTGGTATGGATTATGTCGTATATCGAAAGGTTTTTCAAAAGATATATGCCTAAAATAATATCACCAATTTTTTCACCTTTATTAACTTTGCTTATTATGTTACCTATTGTTTTATGTGTTATAGGACCTATTGGTTCGTGGATCGGCACTGGTATTTTAAGCGTTATTACATGGCTAGCTTCAAAGGGAGCTATTGCAAGTTTCTTAGTTACGACGATAATTGGTGGCTTGTGGATCGTTTTAGTTTTGTTTGGAATCCATGCTCCTGTGTATGTTTTAGCACTTGGTATGTTTACTGAAGCAGGTATTGACAGTGTTATTTTTCCTGGTGTAATTTGTGCTTTCTTCGCCCTTATGGGTATTGCCTTTGGAGCTTTTTTGAAATTAATGCGATTAAAAAAGGGCGACGAAAGTGGAATGTGTTTAACCGACTTCATCACGCTAGCTATAGGAGGTATATCAGAACCTTGTATTTATGGCGTAGGTATTCGTTATAAGAAGAGCTTTGGATTCATGTGCATTGGTGGTGCAATTGGAGGAGCATTAACAGCTTTATTTAATATTTCTTGCTATTCGCCAGTAGCACACTCGGGATTATTTGCCATTCTTGGTTTTGCTGGGGGAACTTCAATGAATCTTATTATTGGTGGATCATGTGCCATTTTGGCCATGTTAGTATCCGGTATCTTAACTTATCTTTTTGGTATTGATGCCAATGATGTTAAATCGGTAGAATAAAAAGGGAGGAAACTATGCATGGAAACATTTAAAAAATATGGTTATGAAGTTAGAAAGATTTATGATAATACATATCGAATAATGGATAATGATGCATGTAGCAGTTATTTAATTATCGGAAGTAAAAAATGTATGTTAGTTGATACCGGTTGCGCTAGTGGTGATCTAAGAAAACTAGTTGATGAGATTTGTCAAAACAAAGAGTATTTTGTCATTAATACTCACGGACATGATGATCATGTAGCTGCAAATTATCAATTTGATAAGGTTTATATCGGAAAAGAAGACGAACAAATGATGAAGAATCTTTTCTTATATGAAAAGGAAAAAGAAATCTTTTATGAAGAAATGAAGACATATGCTTCGGCAACTGCGGATATTCACCATTTTTCAACTAAAGAATATTTCGATAATTTTGCTAATGCAAAGATTACTTTCAGTATTGAATATTTAAAGGATGGAATGTTGTTTGATTTAGGCGATAGCGAAATTAAAGCCATTCATATTCCTGGTCATACACCGGGTGGCTATTGTTTTTTAGATATCAAATACAGAAGATTATACGTTGGTGATGCGGTCTTAAGGCATGCCTCCGTTTTGCATGTGGGAGGTATGAAAATTTCAGATTTTATCAATGGCCTGAAAAAACTGAAAACATATGCCAGTGATTTTGATTGGATTATTGCTGCTCACGGTCATCGCCAGCATGGTTTTAGGCCACTTGAACCATTTTTTATTGATAAACTTATCGAGTGCGCCGAAAACATCGATGTGTCAAAATCAATCGAAAGACACGAAGCAGATGGTGATGGGTATGAGTATTATTTAAACGGAGGTCGCTATGAAGATTATGATAGTGTAAGCATAGCTTATAAATTAACAAGTCTTGATTAATAAGGAAGTAGAGTAAATAAAATGACGATACTAGAAACGGTATCGTCTTTCGGCGGAGTTAAGGAGGAATTAAAAGATGAGTTTTCCAAAAGGATTTTATTGGGGCGGTGCAACAGCAGCCAATCAGTGCGAGGGTGCATGGCAGGAAGGAGGTAAAGGAATTTCCTGTCCTGATATCTGTACAGGAGGAACAGCGACTCAAAGCAAGAGAATCACGCCTGTTTTGGAGGAAGCAACCTTTTATCCAAGTCATGATGCGATCGATCATTATCATCGCTATAAGGAAGATATTGCATTATTTGCGCAAATGGGTTTCAAAATGTATCGTTTTTCGATTGCATGGACAAGGATCTTCCCAAATGGTGATGAAGAGGAAGCAAATGAAGCCGGACTAAAGTTTTATGAAGGTTTGATCGATGAATGTTTGAAATATAATATTGAGCCAATGATTACCATTTCACATTATGAAGTACCTTTTGGTCTGACCAAGAAATGGAATGGATGGGCAGATCGCAGGATGATCGAGTGTTATCTGAGATACTGCAGGGCCATCTTTACCCGGTACAAAGGTAAGGTAAAATACTGGCTGACCTTTAATGAGATCAATTCCGCAACGGGAAAGATGGGAGGCTTTTTAAGTCAGGGTATTTTAAATGAGATCAAAACGATGGAGTTCATGGATCAGAAAGATGTTCCTCAGAATCGTTTCCAGGGATTGCATCATCAGTTTATCGCCAGTGCTTTGGCAGTAAGGATGGCGCATGAGATCGATCCGG